>JBKJOY010000034.1:0-4136 GCA_046595415.1 Thermomonas sp. | reverse complement strand
GGGCGCAGCTGCAGGTGGCAGGGTTTGACAGGCCGTCAATGCCAGACACAGTACGACCGCCGAGATGCCTCGCGTCACGCGCCAACCGCTTGCAAGGCACGCTGCAGTGAACGGTTTTCCGGGTCGATCTTGCGTGCGTCATCGAAGTAACGGCGCGCCTCGTCCTTGCGCCCCAGCACCCAGAGCACTTGGCCAAGATGGCTGGCGATGTCAGGATCCTTTTGCGCGGTGTAGGCGCGGCGCAACTGGTCCAGGGCTTCGGCATTGCGCCCCAGCCGGAACAGCACCCAGCCATAACTGTCGATGATCGCCGCGTTGCCGGGGTCGGCTACGCGTGCGCGGTCGATCAATTCCAAGGCTTCCTTGAAGCGAGTCGTGCGGTCGGCCAAGGTGTAACCGAGCGCATTCAGCGCGGTCACATCGTCCGGCGTGGAGACCAGGATGCGGCGGAAATCGGCCTCGGCCTTGGTGATGTCATCACGGCGTTCCCACAGCAATGCTCGCGAGTACAGCAAGCCCTGGTCATCGGGGAACGCAGCGATTCCGCGCGCATAGGCATCCAGTTCGCCCGCCGCGTCCTTGTCCTTCAACCGCAACTCGGCTTCAAGCAGGTAGGCGTCGCGTCGCGTGGTGTCCTCAAGCGCGGCCTCTGACTGCATCGCGTGCAGGCTGTCGAAGGCGTCCTGCTTCCGGCCCAGCACGAACAGGACATTGGCGCTGCGCAGACGGGCGATCGCTTGGGCCTGCTGGCCCGGAACACTCACATACCAGGCCAAGGCTTCATCGTTGCGGTCCAGCACCTCGGCGAGTTGGCCCAGCAACAGGCGGCGATTAGGGTCCGGCCGGGTCGCCTCGCGCTTGGCTTGTTCATACAGGCTGGCCAAACCGACCTTGTCCTTGGCCTTGTCGAGCAAGGCCGCGCGTTGCGCGTAGCTGGTTTCGTCCTGCGGTCCGAACGCCAGCACTGCAGCGGCCTTGGCCGGATCTCCGAGGGCGTCATATTCACCGGCCAGCGACCAGCGCAGCGGGGTCGACAGCTTTGCCGCATCTTCGAGTCCAGCCAACAAACCACGCGCTTCGTCCGGCTTGCCGTCCTCGCGCAATAGCTGCGCGCGCAGCAGCGCAACCCGCGGCTCGCCGGGGAACCGGGCCACGACCTGTTTGACGACACGCGCCACCAGCGCCGGCTGTTCCAGCCGCTGCGCAAGGCCACCAAACCCGAGCCAAGGCTCCAGCTTGTTCGGCATAGCGGAGTCGTCCACGAGGTCGCCAAGCACATCGACGACCAACTTGGGCTGCTTGCCCACCGCGCCGATCAGCGCCGCCAACACCTGTTTCCAGCCGTCATCGCCCCGCGCCAGCAGGCCTTTGAGTGCTTGTAGTGCTGGCCGCCGCTTGCCTGCGCGTAAATCCAGGGTCGCAGCGATGGCTTGCTGGGATGCTTCGGCTTTTGGCGCCATCGACTGCCAAAGACCGAAGGCCTGGCGCGCAAGCGCATCGTCATTGGCCAGCAGGGCAATGCGGGTGGCGCGTTCGGCCAGGACGGGATCGCTGGCGCTGCGTGCCGCCTGCAAATATTGGCGGGCGGCTTCGTTCAACTGGCCCGATTGCAGCGCGAACTCCCCGACGATACTCGCCTGCAGTGGGTCTTCCGGCTTGAGTGGCGACGGCTTGGCGGCGTGCGCCAGACCGATGCAGGCCAGCAGGACGGTGGCAAGGATCAGGCGTGGACGGATGCGTTGCGGCATGGGCATGGGCAAAGGGGATCCAGTGGGGATCGAAGCGGGGCCGGTAGACTATGCGGTTGTGCCGGCAGCTTAACGCAGGCACCTGAATGGATTTGTTGGAAACGGCCACTACATGAAACTGCACGTCCTCGGCATCAACCACCAGACCGCGCCGGTTGCCCTGCGCGAGACGGTGGCGTTTGCCGCGGATGCGCTGGCCCCCGCATTGGCCGCGCTGCGGGAGGTTTCGGCGGTGCGCGAGGCCGTGCTGCTGTCGACCTGCAACCGCACCGAACTGTATGCGCAGACCGAGGACGACGGCCAGTCACTGACCGATTGGCTGGCGACCCATCCGCGCACCGGCCACGACCTGCATGCCTACCTGTACCGGCATCGCGATGCCGATGCCGTGCGGCACTTGTTCCGGGTCGCCACCGGGCTGGATTCGCTGGTGCTGGGCGAGCCGCAAATATTGGGCCAGGTGAAACAAGCCTGGGCGGCATCGCGCGACGCCGGGATGCTGGGTGGTCCATTGGATCGCCTGTTCCAGCAGGCCTTCGCTACCGCCAAGCGAGCGCGTACCGATACACGCATCGGCGCCAATCCGGTGTCGGTGGCCTCCACGGCGGTGCGCCTGGCGCAGGAATCCTTCGCGCGGCTGGATGAGTCCACGGTGCTGCTGATCGGCGCTGGCGAAACCATCGAACTGGCCGCGCGGCACCTGGTCGAAGCGCGCGTGCAACGGCTGTTCATCGCCAACCGCACGCTCGCGCATGCACAGGAACTGGCCACCCGACATGGCGGCATCGCGCTGCCGCTGGCCGAACTCGATCGTCATCTGGACGAAGCCGACGTGGTGATCAGCGCCACTGCAAGTCGGGAACCCATCCTGCAGCGTCGGCAGGTCGAACAGGCGATGAACAAGCGCCGACATCGCCCGATGCTGCTGCTGGATCTGGGAGTCCCGCGCGATATCGCGGCGGACGTCGCCGGCTTGCGCGACGTGTTCCTGTACACCGTGGACGATCTGGAACGGGCGATCGAAGACAACCGCCGCAGCCGCCGCGCCGCAGCCGAACAGGCGGAGGCGATCATCGAGCTGCAGGTCGCCCGTTTCGTCGAGCAATTCCAGGCCAGCACCCGCCAGCAACCGCTGCTACGCCTGCGCGCGCACGGCGAACAGGCCCGCGCCGACGTGCTGGCCAAGGCGCGTCATCAACTCGCCATGGGCGTGCCGCCCGAACAAGCGCTTGAGTTCCTGGCCCACGCCCTGACCAACCGCCTGCTGCATGCGCCGACGGTGGCCCTGCGCGACGCCGCCCTGCATGGCGATGGCGAGCTCGGTCGCGCCGCCGAGCGCCTGTTCCCGGCTGCCACGCCCGGCGTGCCGGTTGCCGGCACACCATTGGATGACACACCCGAATGACGCCCGCACTGCGCCGCAAACTCGACGCACTGGTTGAACGCCGCGAGGAAATCGAGCGACTGCTGGCCGATCCCTCGGTGACGACCGATCAAGCCCGCTTTCGAAACCTGTCGCGGGAGTTTTCGACCCTGCAACCGGTGGCCGATGCTTTGGCGGGTGAAGCCCGGGCGCGCGCCGACCTCGCCGCCGCCGAGGCCATGCGCAGCGATCCTCTGCTCCAAAACGACATGGCGATGCGTGAATTGGCCGATGAGGAAATCGCCACCGCCAACCAGCGCCTGCAGCAACTGGAAGGCGAGTTGCTGGCCCAGCTCGTGCCCCGCGATGCACGCGACGACGGCGGTATCTACCTCGAAGTACGCGCCGGGACCGGTGGCGACGAGGCCGCGATTTTCGCCGGCGACCTGTTCCGCATGTACAGCCGCTACGCCGAGCGCAACGGCTGGCGGGTTGAAGTGGAGTCGGCGAGCCCGGGCGAGCACGGCGGTTTCAAGGAAATCGTGGCGCGGGTCGAGGGCGATGGCGCCTACGCCAAACTCAAATACGAATCCGGCACCCACCGCGTGCAGCGCGTGCCGGCAACGGAATCGCAGGGCCGCATCCATACCTCGGCGGCGACCGTTGCGATCATCGCGATCGAAGTGGGCGAAACCGAGATCGTCATCAACCCCGCAGACCTGAGGGTCGACACGTATCGCTCCTCCGGCGCCGGTGGCCAGCACGTCAACAAGACCGAATCCGCCATCCGCATCACCCACATGCCGTCCGGCGTGGTGGTGGAATCGCAGACCGAACGCAGCCAGCACGCCAACCGCGACAAGGCGATGAAGCGCCTGCAGTCGATGCTGGTCGAGGCGGAGATCGAAAAACGAGCCGCCGCCACCGCCGCTGATCGCAAGCTGCAGGTGGGCAGCGGCGACCGCAGCCAGCGCATCCGCACCTACAGCTTTCCGCAGGGCCGGATCACCGACCACCGCGTGGAA
>JBKJOY010000268.1:0-8573 GCA_046595415.1 Thermomonas sp. | reverse complement strand
GGTGGCAGTACCGACCTGCAGTTTTCAATCAATCTGTCTGGCGCCAGCCTCAACGACGGCGGATTTCTCGAGTTCGTCGAGCAGCAGTTCGCGTTGGCGGCAATCCCGTTCGACTCGATCTGCTTCGAGATTACTGAAACCGCTGCCATTGCAAACCTGGCGCGTGCGCGCGAGCTGATCGATCACCTGCGTTCACACGGCTGCCAGTTTTCGCTTGATGACTTCGGCACAGGCCTTTCGTCATTCGCCTACCTGAAAAGCCTGCGCGTGGACTTCCTCAAGATCGACGGCAGCTTCATTCGCAACGTTGCAAGCGATCCAGTGGATCGGGCGATGGTGGATGCCATCAACCGCGTCGGCCATGAACTGGATCTGTGCACGATCGCCGAGTTCGTCGAGAACGACGGGGTCCTGGCGGTGCTCCGCAGTCTGGGCGTGGATTACGCGCAGGGTTACGGAATCTCCATTCCGACCCCCTTGCACCTAGCCTTGGCCATATCCCATGCAAAGGGGCACGTCGCCGGAACCTGACCCATCGCGCAGGTTCTTTTGGGCGGACCCATACCATGCTGTTGCGGGACCAATCCCGGTTATTTCAGCGGGTATCCCTGCCGATACCAGCGATGTCGATATCGGCAGCGCGCGACTCGACCTCGTACAAGCGCCACAGCAGCCAGGTGTTCGCCAGCAGCGTCAGGCCGAAGAATGCGATCACTGCGACCTTGTAGCCAGGTTTCTTGCTGCTCCTCGCACCGCAGCGCAGGCAAGCGGTGGCCATCGTGCTGGTTTGAGCCTTGCATTCCCTACAGATCACTATCGCCATGGCCCTGTTCCCCGCGAGTGGAGTGGAAGAGTGGTGTTGCCCCGTTGCCTGGCAGTCCCGAGTTCTTGCGAAACTCGGTCCGTGGCCCGCTGTTCAAACCTCTCACAGATGATTAGGGCCATTCCTCTAATCAAGGAGACCGGAGACCCTGCCGACGTGCGGCACCGAGGTAGTGACGGCGCCCCTTAAAAAAAAGGAAGCCCGGCATCCGTGCCGGGCTTCCGCTTCCATGCGATTGCGCTTCCTTAAACGTGCAATGACGTCGAATTACCTCGGCTGCCAGCGCAGGCTCAATGCAATTTCGCGACCCGGTTGCAGGTAATACGCACTGGTTTCGTAGGTCCGGTCGAACGCATTGGTCAGGTTGGCTTGCAGGGTCCAATCACTCGCGAAGCGCCACGACACGCGTGCATCCAGCGTGCCGTAACCGCCCACGCGCAAGCTGTTGCCGACGTTGTCCCAACGCGACGCTTCGGCAATACCACTGATACCGACGCCGACGGTGCCGAAGTCGCGATCCAGGTCGAGCCGCGCGCTACGTGTGGGCCGGCGTGCCAGGCGCTTGTGGTTCAAGCCGCTGCTCAGGTTGCGCGCATCCAGCGTGCTGATCTGGCCCTGCACGTTCCACTCACCGAGGCGCGTGCCCGCGGTCAATTCGATGCCGCGGATGCGCGCTTGCTCGATGTTGTTGGGCATGAATATCGAGGCGTCGTATGCGATCAGGTCATCGACCCTGGTCTGGTATGCATTGACTTGCCAATGCCAGGGATCCAGGCGCTGGCCCAGCCCCACCTCGGTGCTGCGCGACGACTCGGGGCGCAGCAGCGGGTTGCTGTAGCCGGGGTAATACAGCTCGTTGAAGCTCGGTGCCTTGAACGCCGTGGCATGGCTTGCGGTCACGCGCCAGCCATTACCAAATCCCATGCCCCAGGCGATGCCGCCGGTGGTGTGGCCGCCGAACTGATCGTTGTCGTCGCGACGCACGCTCAGCTGCAGGTCCTGCGTTTCGAACTTGGCCTGGTATTGGGCGAACACGGCGCGGTTGCCACGCGATTTGTTGAACGGCGAATACGGATCAACGACGTTCGCCCGGTCACGCAACCAGTCGAAGCCGGCGGTCAGCACATGGCCCCGGGCCAAAGTGAAGTCGCCTTGCAGGTTCGCGCTGTCGCGGGTGGTGTCGAAACGATTGGCGAACGTGCTGCGGATGTAATTGTTCGAATCATCCGTGTTGCGACCCACGGTCAGCTTGAGCTGGGTGGTCGTCGATGGCGTCCAGCGTGCGGTGCCGCCGAGCACTTGCTGCACGATGTCGGAGTTATCGACATAGTCGCCGTCATAGTCGTTATGGCCGATTGCGCGGAACGCGCGTGCATCGAACTGCCAGGCCTCGTTTGCGGCGAAATCAGCGCGCAGCGTGGCGCTGTTGTTGCGGTAGCCATCGCGATCCGGCTGCGTGTTCGGCTCGATGAAGCATCCAGCGCCGGAATAATTCGCTGGATTGTAAAAGCCACGACAGGCATTGATGCCGTCCGTTGATTGGTGGGCTATGTCGACCCCAATACCGCCGCGTGTACCGCGCAGGTCGAGACCGGCAGAAGCTTCGCGCAGCCCATGGCTGCCGGCACCGAGGCGTGCGCGTGCGTGCACGCCTGCGCTGGCCGCGCCACGACGGGTGAAGATCTGGATCACGCCGCCGATTGCATCGGCACCGTACAGCGACGAGCGTGGCCCGCGCACGATCTCGATGCGTTCGATCTGCTCCAGTGGCAGGTCTTGCAGCGATGCCAGGCCGGAAGTCGGCGAGCCGATGCGGATACCGTCGATCAGGAACAGCGTGTGATCGGATTCGGTGCCGCGCATGAACAACGTGCTCAGCTTGCCCAGCCCGCCCTGGTTGACGATGGTGATGCCCGCGCGACCACGCAGCAGTTCCTGCAACGAGTGCGCCCCGCTGCGTTCGATCTGTGCGCGGTCAATCACTTCCACCGCGGCCAAGGCCGCATCGGCAGTGATCGCGGTGCGGGTGGCAGTGACCACGACATTGTCGAGGTCGGTCGCATGGGATGTGGCATCACTGGACTGCGCCTGGGCCAGGGTGGGCAACGCAAGTGCGAGTGCGAGGGCAAGTACGGAATGACGGATATGAGTGTGTCGTTGCATGAAGTTCTCCGGCGCACACGCCCGTGCGCCCTTGAGTGGAAGGGCAGCCGCGGCACGAACGGAGATACGAACGACGGCCATGCGACGCGCGCATGCACGACGTCGCCCGATGCCCGCCGCATCGCAACCAGTCACTCCAAGGCCGGTCTCCGGGCTTGCGAGCGGAATGGCTGGCCGATGAGGGCCGATCATTCCCGCCTGGCGCCTTCCCATGCGGCACCTTGACGATGCGTTGCACAGTGGCCGATGCCAGGTTTATCTCGCTTACCGTTGCGGGGGCAGCGCCGGACTGGCCTGGCACGTGATGTGCCCGGTGTCACCGGCTTCCCGTTTCAATCCGTTGGCGACAGCCGCCGGATCACCTTGAAGCGCGCGCAGTGTAGCCGGGTTCGGCTTGCGCGAAATGGGGTCAGCGTGAATTTCCTGCCCCTATGAAACGGTTTCTCAGTATCGCGGGCCAGGAAACTTCACTCGGACCCCATTCCCCTGTCGTCGAACAGCGCCATCTCCGGCATCGAGCTGTCATCCACAATCGTGGTGGTGACCGGCGCTGCAGCGGGCCGGCCGCGTGGCGGCGGCAACAAGGCGATGGCAGCTTCTGCATCGGCCACCAATTCGACGCGACGCGCATCCGGAATTTCCTGCCAATGGCAGTCGAGGATCGCGCCTTCAAGCGCATACAGCAGGTTGAGGCTGGGCTTGAAGCCGGCGCGACGCACCTTCATGAAGGCCTCGACCGTGCCGATTGCGGAAATCTCTTGCAGCGAACGCAGCCCCACCTGGCGCAACCAGGCAGCGGACTTCGGACCGATGTTGCGCATCTTTTGCGTGCTTGCCGCCACTACAACGACTCCAGGTAAGCCTTCGCGATGTTTTCGAGGCCTTGCTGATCTTCAACGGAAAAGCGGGCGCGAAGCGGACTATCGATGTCGAACACGCCAATGAGTTCGCCATTTGCGCCCACCAGCGGGACCACGAGTTCCGATTTCGACGCCGAATCGCAGGCGATGTGCCCGGGGAAGGCGTCGACGTCTTCCACCCGTTGGGTCTCCCGCGTCGTGGCCGCGGCGCCACACACGCCCTTGGCCAACGGGATGCGCACGCATGCTGGGTGACCCTGGAATGGGCCAACCACCAGTTCGGTGCCGTCGAAGAAATAGAAGCCGACCCAGTTGAGGTCCGGCAGCGCGTGGTAGACCAGCGCCGACAGATTCGCAGCGTTCGCGATGCGGTCGCGTTCGCCATGCAGCAGCCCGCGGGTCTGCTCCAGCAGTTGGGAATAGCGTTCCGGCACGCTGCCGGTCAGTGCAATGGTCGAGAAGCTCATTGGCGCAGTGTAGCAATGCGGCCCTGCGCTAAGCTTCGCGGATGACCAGCGATCAACCCGCGCAGACCGGATTTCGAGTGCCCGAAAAAAAGGTGGATCGAGGTAGCGAAGTCACCCGGATGGAGGCGTTCGTGGATGCTGCGTTCGCCTTCGCGGTGACCCTGCTGGTGATCTCGCTGGATTCTGTGCCCTCCAGCATTGCCGAATTCCTGGTGACACTGAAGGGCATCCCCGCGTTTGCCGGCAGCTTCGCGATAATCGCGATGTTCTGGTGGGCGCACGCGGTCTGGAGCCGGCGCTACGGGCTGCAGGACGGCATCAGCGTGCTGCTCAGTTTGGTGCTGGTGTTCCTGGTACTGGTCTACGTGTACCCGCTGCGCATGCTGTTCTCCAGCTTCTTCGGCTGGGTAAGCCACGGCTGGTTTCCGACCAGCTTCCAGATACGTGGCATCACCGACCTGCTGTGGATGTTCGTGGTCTATGCAATCGCCTGGAGCACGCTGGGGCTGGTGATCGTTGCGCTCTACCGGCATGCGTGGACCTTGCGCGACCAGCTGCAGCTGACCTTGCAGGAACGTATCGAGCTGCGCGGCGATATCGCCTCGCATTCGATGATCCCGATAACCGGCGTGCTGTCGCTGATAGTCATTGGCCTGTCTGTTGTGGCCGGGGTGCCGCAGTTCGGTGCCCTGTCAGGCTTCGTGTATTCGCTGATGAGTTTCTCCGGCGTGGTCGGCCAACGGGCTCGCCGCCGCGCGACACGGGATCTGGCCTGAGCATGTTTTCGATCTACATCACCGGCACTGATACCGGCATCGGCAAGACGCTTGCCAGCACGACGTTGCTGCATGCCTTGCGCGGGCATGGACTTCGCGCGGTCGGCATGAAGCCGGTGGCCAGCGGTTGCGAGCAAGCGGACGGGCAATGGCGCAATGCCGATGCACTGGCGCTGCTGGCCGCCAGTGAGCCGCGACCTGACTATCACGACCTCAATCCATATGCGTTGCGGTTGCCGTTGGCACCGGAACTTGCGGCACGCGATGCAGGCGTTGAGGTGTCATTGCAGGTGCTGCTGGATGCCCACGCGCGGCTCGCGGCGGAGACGGATGCGTTGGTGGTGGAAGGCGTGGGCGGTTGGGCGGCACCGTTGTCAGCGTCGCTGATGCAGGCCGACCTGGTGCGTGCCTTGCGCCTGCCGGTGGTGCTGGTGGTAGGCCTGCGCCTGGGCTGCCTCAATCACGCATTGCTCAGCGCGCGTGCCATCGCCGCAGACGGCATGCATCTGGCCGGGTGGATCGCGTCCCATGTGGATCCGGAAATGGAACGCGTCGAAGACAACCTGCGGATGCTGCGCGAGCGCCTGCCGGCATCGTGTTGGGGCGTGTTGCCGCACGCCATGGATCCTGATCCCGCGTTGATGGCGACCCATCTGCGGCTTCCGATACTGGTGGGGTGAGCAAGAGTGGGTCTGGAAATCGGGGTCGGAGTGGCCTTTCCGCAAACGGAAAGGCCACTCCGACCCCGATTGTGTCCCTTCCATGCAAATCCGCTTTCCGCACGTTTCTAGCAAGCTCTGTTGCATCAGGCGCCCGACTTTTGGCACAGAGGCTTAGTGTGCAACCACGCTAAACTCACCGGTCCAGAAATTGCCTGAAAAGAGGTCGCGCATGCGCGGATCGCTCGTTTTTGCCGTGTTTGCCGTCGCCAGCCTGGCGGTGTCGGGGTGCTCGAAAGACGCCGCGCAAGCGGGTACGAACATGCCCACGCCGGAAGTGGGTGTCGTCATCCTGCAACCTGCGACGATTGTCCTGCAGCAGGAATTGCCGGGCCGCTTGGCACCATTCCGCAGTGCCGACGTGCGCGCCCGCGTGCCCGGCATCGTCCAGCGCCGCCTGTACCAGGAAGGTAGTGACGTCGGCCAAGGCCAGGCATTGTTCCAGATTGATCCGGCGCCGCTGCAGGCGTCGCTGGGCGCCGCGCAGGCGAGTCTGGCGAGTGCGCAGGCGAATGCCGCCAATGCGCGTTCCGCCGCGGCGCGTGCGCGCCAGCTGGCGCCGGCAAAGTTCATTTCCGCGACCGACCTCGACAACGCGCTAGCCACCGAACGCACGGCCGCGGCTGCGGTGCAGCAGGCACAAGCGGCGCTGCAGGCCGCGCGCATCAACTTTGGCTATGCCACCGTGCGCGCGCCCATCGCCGGCCGGGCTGGGCAGCAGCAGATCACTGAAGGCGCGTTGGTGGGCGAGGGTGGGGCGACCTTGCTGACCACCGTCGACCAGATCGATCCGCTCTACGTGAAACTTTCGATCGGCGTGGATGACCTCGCCAAGTTGCGTGCACTTGCCGATGGCGGCGCGACCCGCGAGGTCAAGGTCAAGCTGGCGGATGGCAGTTTCTATGCGCAGACCGGCACCCTGGATTTTGCCGGCGACGTGGTCGATCCGGCGACGGGTGCGGTCTCCCTGCGTGCGCGCCTGCCGAATCCGGATCACCGCTTGCTGCCGGGTAGCTTCGTCACCGTTCAGGCCTCGCTGGGTGAGCAGCGCGATGCGTACCGGGTCCCGCAGGTGGCCGTGCAGCGCGATGGGCAAGGGGCTTATGTGCTAGTGGTCGGCCAGGATGGCAAGGTGGCGCGCAAGGGCATCGGCGCGAACCTCATGCAGGGTGGCGACTGGATCGTGACCGACGGCGTGGCACCCGGCGACCAGGTGATCGTGTCCGGCTTGCAGCGCGTGCAGCCCGGACAGGCCGCGAAGGTCGCGGCGGCTGCGCCCGATGGAACGCCGCAAGCTGCCCCTGCCGCTGCGCCGAAGGGCTGAGCCGTGTCCAGATATTTCATCGAACACCCGGTCTTCGCCTGGGTCATCGCGATCCTGATCGTGATCGCGGGCGCGCTGTCGATCGGCGGCCTGGGCGTCGAGTCGTATCCCAACATCGCGCCGACCCAGGTCAACGTCAATGCGACCTACCCGGGTGCCAGCGCGCAGACCACCGAACGCGCGGTGACCCAGATCATCGAGCAGCAGCTGACCGGCATCGACAACTTGGACTACTTCAGTTCGTCGTCGAGCTCCAGCGGCGGCTCGTCGATCAGCCTGACCTTCGAGCCGGGCACCAATCCTGACATCGCCCAGGTCCAGGTGCAGAACAAGGTCGGCCAAGCCACGCCGCGGCTGCCCGGCGACGTGGTCCAGCAGGGCGTGACGGTGTCCAAGGCCAACGCGGGTTTCCTGTTGGTGGTGGCGTTGAAGTCGACCAATCCGTCGATTGGCAAGGACGAGCTGGCCGACTTGAACGCGTCGCAGGTGCTCGACCAGGTGTCACGCGTGCCCGGCGTCGGCAGCACCCAGCTGTTCGGAGGCCAGTATTCGATGAATATCTGGCTGAATCCCGACAAGCTGCGTGCGTATGGCCTGTCTGCGTCGCAAGTACTTGCTGCGGTGCGCGGGCAGAACGTGCAGTTCTCGGCGGGGTCGGTAGGTGGCGAGCCATCGCCTGACTCGCAGATGTTCACGGCATCGGTGTCCGCCGAGGGCCGCTTCAGCGACGCACAACAATTCGAGTCGATCCTGTTGCGCACCGACGCCGGTGGCGCCGCGGTGCGGTTGAAAGACGTGGCGCGGGTCGAATTGTCCGGCTCCGCGCATGCCTTCGAATTGCGCTGGAATGGCGAGCCGGCATCGGGCTTCGCGGTGCAGTTGGCGCCCGGTGCCAACGCGTTGGCAGTGGCCGCCGCGGTCAAGGCGAAGATGGCCGACCTGCAGTCCAGCTTCCCGAGCGGCGTGACCTGGTTCACACCGTATGACAGTTCGGATTTCGTCCGGGTCTCGGTCGAGGAAGTGATCAAGACCCTGCTCGAGGCGATGGTGCTGGTGTTCCTGGTGATCCTGCTGTTCCTGCAGAACCTGCGCGCCACCCTGATCCCGACCCTGGTGATCCCGGTCGCGTTGCTGGGCACGTTCCTGGGCATGTACGTGATTGGTTTCACCATCAACCAGCTCAGCCTGTTCGGCATGGTGCTGGCGATCGGTATCGTGGTCGATGACGCGATCGTGGTGATCGAGAACGTCGAACGGATCATGACCGAGGAAGGGTTGTCGCCGTATGAGGCTACCCGCAAGGCAATGGGCCAGATCAGCGGCGCGGTGATCGCGATCACCATTGTCCTGGCCGCGGTGTTCATTCCCAGCGCGCTGCAGGCGGGTAGCGCAGGCGCGGTGTACAAGCAGTTCGCGCTGACCATTGCGATGGCGATGGTGT
>JBKJOY010000206.1:0-4741 GCA_046595415.1 Thermomonas sp. | reverse complement strand
CGCACGGCGGCCAGGTGTGCCTGCCGTTTGGCTTCCCCCTGATGCTGCCGAACTGGGGCAAGAAGTATGCGAAGGGGCACTTCAGCATGGGCAGGCACCAGCTCTATGTGAACCGTGGCCTCGGCACGCTGGGACCGGATGCACGCTTCGCCTGTCGGCCCGAGATCACGCAGATCACGCTGCGATCGGCGTGATGAGTTAACGCGGGTAGGGCGCAGCGTAGGATTCAGCAGGGAGGCATTGACCAGCCGCCTGCCAGTCGCCACCATTCAGCGCCCATGTCCGACCACACCCACTTCCGCGATCTCTTCGGCAAGCTCAAAACCGAAATGCAGAAAGCCATCGTCGGCTACGATGACCTGCTGACCGAAACGCTCATCGCCATTTTCTCCAGCGGGCATGTGCTGCTGGAAGGCGTGCCGGGCCTGGGCAAGACGCTGCTGGTGCGTTCGCTGGGACAGGCATTGGCGCTGGAGTTCCGGCGCATCCAGTTCACGCCGGACCTGATGCCCAGCGACATCATCGGCACCGAGATCCTGGAGGAAGACCACGGCACCGGCCGGCGCATGTTCAAGTTCCAGAAAGGCCCGGTGTTCACCAATTTGCTGCTGGCCGACGAACTCAACCGCACCCCGCCCAAGACCCAGGCCGCGTTGCTGGAAGCGATGCAGGAACACACCGTCAGTTACGGCGGCACCACCTATCCATTGCCGGCGCCGTTCTTCGTGCTGGCCACGCAGAACCCGCTGGAGCAAGCCGGCACGTATCCATTGCCGGAAGCACAACTTGACCGCTTCCTGCTGCATATCCGCGTGCCCTATCCAAGCGAAGCCGAGGAACACGCCATCCTCTCCCGCACCACCGGCAGCAGTGCAGCGCTGGTACCGCGTGTACTGGGTGGCGAAGCACTCTTGCGCCTGCAGCGGCTGGTACGCGACGTGCACGTGGGCGATGCATTGATGGGGTGGATCAATCGACTGGTGCGCAGCACGCGTCCAGTCGAAGGAGCATCTGAAGAGGTACGCAACTGGGTGCGCTGGGGCGCTGGGCCACGTGCTGGGCAGTCGCTGGTGCTTGCCTCGAAGGCACGCGCGCTGATGCACGGACGCCTGGCGGCCACGCGCGAGGACGTCATCGCACTTGCTGCGCCGGTGATGCGTCACCGCCTGCTGCTGTCGTTCGCGGCCGAAGCCGAACGGATCAGCACTGACGACGTCATCGCATTGGTCCTGCGCCAGCATCCCGCGCCCTGAGGGAAATAGCTTGATCGCAGTTCCGCCCGAGGTGCTGGCACGCTTGCGGCCGCTGCGGCTGCAGACGCGCGTGGGCGCTGCTGGCCATGGCCATGGCCAGCATGCCAGTCAACAACGCGGCAGCGGCCTGGAGTTTTCGCAATACCGCAGCTATGAACCAGGCGATGACCCGCGCATGGTTGACTGGAAACTGTTCGCGCGCTCCGATCGGTATTTCGTGCGCGAAGCCGAACGCGAAAGTCCACTGGCGTTGTGGATCGTGCTGGATGCCACCGCGTCCATGGCGCAGGTAGACCAGTCACGTCCGCAAACCACCCGCCTCGACATCGCCAAACAGATCACTGCCTGCGCGATCCAGCTCGCCCTGCAAGGCGGCGACCGCTTCGGATTGGTGGCGATCAACGATGCACAGGTGCAACCAACCCCAAGTGGGCTTGGTGCCCGCCATCGCGATCGTTGCCTGCTGGCCCTCGATGCCATGCACAGTGCAGGCGGATGGCCGGATGCCACTCGCCTGTCGCCCGCGTGGAACTTGCTGGGTCCGCGCAGCCTCGTCCTGCTGTTGAGTGACTGTTTCGATGATGCCGTGGTCGACATGGCGGAAAAACTCGCTGCAGGCGGACGGGATGTCTGCATCGTGCAACTCCTGATGGCCGATGAACGTGACTTTCCGTATCGGGGTGGCCACCTGTTCGTGGATCCCGAAACTACCTCGACGCTGTTGGGGGACGCCGATGCATTGCGAAACGACTACCTGCAGCGCTTCGGCGAGGCCCGTGATGGTTTGCAGGCACGTTGCGCCCGCGCCGGCATTCGCCTGACCACGCATGTCGCCGATGCGCCACTGGATGCGCCATTGCAAGCCCTGTTCGGCAAGCCAGGACGCGGCGCTTGAGCTTCGGACTGCTGCTGCCGTCGGCGTTGTTGGCACTTGCTGCCTTGCTGGTGCCGTTGCTGGTGCACCTCGTGCGCCAGACCGAACAGACGCGGATCCAATTTGCCGCGTTGAAATGGTTGGTCACCCGCGCACAACCACGCCGTCGCCCGCGCTTCAACGAATGGCTGCTGCTGTTGTTGCGCCTGTTGTTGCTCGCGCTACTCGCGTTGTGGCTCGCACAACCGGTGTTGCATGGGCGCGCAGACGTGCGTCCGTGGTTGGTCGTGCATCCGGCCATCAGCCTTGCAAGCGTGCCGGCGCCTGCATCGCGAGATGAACAACGCCACTGGCTGGCACCCGGATTTCCATCGCTGGATCAGCCGCCGCCGCGCGACTCGACATCTATCGCCAGCCTGCTGCGCGAACTGGATGCGACGCTGCCTGCAGGTATCGCAGTGCGCGTGGTGGTGCCCGAGCAGTTCGATGCCACCGATAGCCAGCGCGCCGCGCTGGGTCGGGTCATCCAATGGATGCCGATTCCGGGCACGTCGTCACTTGAACGCAATCGCACCCCAACGGCAATCCATGCGGTCGCATACGCAGACGAGGCGCATCGAGTCGCACTGCCCTATCTCCGCGCTGCAGCCAAGGCATGGAACAGCAATGGGTTGCCATCGTCGCCTGCCAGTGAGCTTCGGGAAATCGGAAGCATCAACGAGGTCGGCACTGGCGATACCCAGTTGCTCTGGCTGGCGAGTGACCCGTTGCCCGCACAGCGGCGCGCTTGGGTCCAACAAGGTGGTGTGATCCTGCTTGCGGACGAGACTGCGGTCCCCTCGCTGGATTGGCAGAACGCCGAGGTAACCTGGCGCAGCGCCGACGGCACGCCACTGGCATTGCGCATGGCTGACGGCAAGGGCGCGTGGATACGCATGCTGGTGCCGTTCGATCCGCAAGCGCTGCCTGAATTGCTGGAGCCGACGTTCCCGGATGCACTGAAAGCGTTGATCGAATCAACGCCAGCCACCGCGCAGCGAACCTGGGCTGCTGGCTACACGCCCATCCACGTCGACATCGCCCCGATTCCGCAGACCCCGCGCCCGATCGGGGCACTGCTGGCGCTGCTGATCGCCTTGTTGTTCGGGATCGAACGTTGGCTGGCGACGGCGGCGCGCAGGTCAGTGACGCAGTGAGCATGGCGAAAGATTCTCCACGCGCGGTCCATACCCGCTGGCGCCTGCTTGCGTGCCTGCGCGTGCTGTTGTTCGCATTGCCGTGGACTGCCGTTGCGCTGCTGATGGCCGTGCGCGCCTTGGACTACTGGGCAACTTGGTGCGTTGTTGCAGCCATGTTGCTTGCGGCCGTCATCTGCCTCATCAGCACATGGAAGCAACGTGACCTGCGCTGGCTCGCCTCGACTTTCAATCAACATCCGGCATTCGAGGACAGCGCCGAACTGTTGTTGGGCCTGGATCCAACCACATCGCCGCTGGCGAAGCTGCAGCAGCAGCGTTTGCGTGCACGTTGGACATCGCTGGACATCGATGCCTTGCGACCACGGCAACGCATCTCTCCGATGCTGTGGAACGTGTTGGCCGCTGCGGCATGCGCGGCCGTGATCTGGTCCTGGCATCGTCCGCTTCCGGAGACGCTGCGCCGGCAACTGCCACCCGCGCTTGCACACGTGCTTGGTGTGCAATCACCGTCGCTTGCCGGCGTCCAACTCGACGTCAAGCCGCCTGCTTACACCGGTTTGCCTGCCACCAAACTGGCCACACTCGATGCACGCGCGCCGGAAGCATCAATCCTGCAATGGTCACTGCGCTTTTCCGTGCAACCCACGCAGGCCTGGCTGCAATTCGAGAACGACGCGCGCATCGCATTGGTCGAGCACGACGGCCATTGGCAGGCATCACAACGCATTAATCAATCCGGTTTGTATCGCATCGTCACCGAGCCCGCATTGCCCGCCGCCCAGCGCCGCCTGCACCGCATCGAGGTGATCCGCGACCAACCACCGCAAGTGCGCGCTACCAAACCGGCGCAAAGCTTGACCCTGCGCACCGCTGGACAGCGACAGTGGGCCTTGGTGTTCGAGGCCAGCGATGACTATGGCGTCGCGGGCAATGCGGAACTCCGCATCATCCAGACCAGCGGCGATGGCGAGAACATCACGTCTTCCCAGCGCACGTTGCAGCTGACCGGCAACGGCCCTGCGCGCACGCGGCGCTTCGCCTACGTGTTTGACCTCGCACGCAGTGGCCTGACCGTCGGCAATGACGTGATCGTGCAACTCAGCGTGCGCGACAACCGCCAGCCAAGCCCGCACGTGGTGCGCGGCGCCAGCGTGATCCTGCGCTGGCCACCGGACAAGATGGGGATCGCAACGGGCCTGGAGGGTCTGGTGCAGCAGGTCCTGCCCGCGTACTTCCGCAGCCAGCGGCAGATCATCATCGACGCGGAAAAACTGGTCAGCGAAAAGAAAGGCCTCAGCGCAGGGGTCTTCGCGAAACGCTCGGATTTGATCGGTGTCGACCAACATGCCTTGCGCTTGCGTTTCTTCCTCTTCCTCACCGAGGAACTGGCCGTAACGCAAGCGCAAGGCGTGTTG
>JBKJOY010000069.1:0-6687 GCA_046595415.1 Thermomonas sp. | reverse complement strand
ATATCCTTTGGCTTCCCCACCGAACTTGGCCGCCAGCACCGTGGTGATGGCCGCCGTCAACGTGGTCTTGCCGTGGTCCACGTGACCAATCGTGCCCACGTTCACGTGCGGCTTGGTGCGTTCGAATTTACCCTTTGCCATGGCTGCTTATCTCGAGTAGATCGTTGAATGGATGATGGTTTGGAGCATATTGCATAGGAGCATGTTGCGTAAAACATGTTGCATGGAGCTTTGGATGGTGCTCACGAAAGGAATCGGACCTTCGGCCTCCTCCATAGCAAGGAGGGGCTCTACCGTCTGAGCTACGTGAGCGCTGGAACTTGAAATCCTGCGATGTTGCCGTGACGCGTTGCGTTCATTGGAGCGGGAGAAGGGAATCGAACCCTCGTAATCAGTTTGGAAAACTGAGGTTCTACCATTGAACTACTCCCGCGCCGGGAGGCCTTGCCAGTAGTGCACCGATGACTGGTAAGGCCGCCGGTTTAAACATTTACAACGTGGAGCATTTGACGCTGGTGGAGGGAGGTGGATGGCTGCAGGCGTTCCGCCCTTGGCCCTCCGGGCCGCGCCTTCGGCGCGCTCAGCAAGACTTTGTCTTGCTGTCGAACCAGCGGTGAATCTCATCCACCTCCAATCCGCCTTCCCGTAAATCTCGACACATTATTTCTTGGAACGTTTGACGCTGGTGGAGGGAGGTGGATTCGAACCACCGAAGGCGTAAGCCAGCAGATTTACAGTCTGCCCCCGTTGGCCGCTTGGGTATCCCTCCGGATTATTTCGATGGGAAACCCATGGAGCCCCAAAGAGCCCGCAATTTTGGAGGCGATTCCATCCGCTGTCAACGTCTGAAACTGCAATTGCATCGAATTGCGCCGTCGCGAGCGAAGCGCAGGCGGAAAGCGTGAAGCGCGCAGTCGCCGAAGTGGGCTGTGGCCCATGAGGCGATGAGCACTGCAGTGCGCCCGCATGCGCAAGCGCAGCAGGCGCAATCAGACGTTGAACCGGAAATGCAGGACGTCACCTTCCTGCACGCGATATTCCTTGCCCTCCAGGCGCAGACGGCCGGCATCACGCGCACCAGACTCGCCGCGGTACTTGAGGAAGTCGTCGTAGCCGATCGTCTCAGCGCGAATGAAACCTTTCTCGAAATCCGTATGAATGACGCCCGCGGCCTGTGGCGCAGTGCTGCCGGCCCGGACCGTCCATGCTCGAACTTCCTTCACACCCGCGGTGAAGTAGGTCTGCAACCCAAGCAACTTATAGGCCGCGCGGATCACCCGGTTCAGGCCCGGCTCGTCCAACCCGAGATCCTTGAGGAACTCATCGCGGTCGGCATCCTCCAGCTGGCTGAGCTCTTCCTCGATCGCCGCCGACACCGGCACGACTTCGGCGCCCTCGCCTGCGGCGCGCGCTCGCACGGCGTCCAGATGCGGATTTCCCTCGAAGCCATCTTCCTGGACGTTGGCCACGTACATCACTGGCTTGAGCGTCAGCAGGAACAGGTCGCGCAGCTCCGCGCGGTCGTCATCGGACAAGTCCATGGCACGCGCCGGCTTGCCTTCGTTCAGCGCCGCACTCACGCGCCCCAGAACTTCGGCGCGGACCTTCGCGTCCTTGTCGCCGGTCTTGGCGGCACGCTCGGCCTTGTTCAACGCCTTGTCTACCGAATCCAGGTCGGCCAGTGCCAACTCGGTATCGATGGTGTCGATATCGGCCAGCGGGTCAACCTTGTTGTTGACGTGGATGACGTCATCGTTGTCGAAGCAGCGCACCACGTGGGTGATCGCATCCACCTCGCGGATGTGGGCCAGGAACTTGTTGCCCAGTCCTTCGCCACTGGCGGCGCCCGCCACCAGACCGGCGATGTCGACGAACTCGACCGCGGTCGGGATGCATTTCTGCGGCTTCACGATCTCGCTGATCGCGCCCAGGCGCGGATCCGGCACTGGCACGATGCCGACGTTCGGCTCGATCGTGCAGAAAGGGAAGTTCGCCGCTGCAATGCCAGCCTTGGTCAGCGCGTTGAACAGGGTGGACTTGCCGACGTTCGGCAGGCCGACGATGCCGCATTTGATGCCCATGTCGCTTGTTGCTCCAGTGCCGCGCGGCCCAGTGCCAGCGGCAGGGACCACACGATGAAAATTGGGGGTGGATCAGTCGGGACGCGGCGTGTGCAACCGTGTCATCGCATCCATGAAGTTGCCGTTCACCGCCAGCGGCAAGACGTCCATCGCATCGTCGATGGCGCGCAAGATCAGTGACTCGTCATCACGGCCGGGCTTACCCAGCACCCACGAGGTGACCCGATCCTTGTGCCCCGGATGGCCGATGCCGATGCGCAGGCGATGGAAACCACCATGTCCCAGCAAGCGGACGGTGTCGCGCAGGCCGTTCTGGCCGCCATGACCGCCGTCGAACTTGAGCCGCGCCACGCCTGGTGGCAGGTCCAATTCATCGTGCGCCAACAGCGTCTCTTCCGGCTCGATCTTCCAGTACCGAAGTGCGGCCATGACCGATTTGCCGGACAGGTTCATGAAGGTCGCTGGCTTCAGCAGCCAAATCGCCTGTCCTGCGATGTCGATCTTGGCGGTTTCACCAAACAGCTTGCTTTCCAGGCCAAACCGAACACCCGCGCGCTCGGCGAGGGCGTCAATAAACCAGAACCCGGCGTTGTGCCGGGTCCGGGCATGTTCGGCACCGGGATTGCCCAGCCCGACAATGAGGCGCAAGCCAGCCATCGCAGTGGCGCGAAGCAATGCGGACGCGCCGACGGCCAATGCCGACGGCGCGCAACCCGATTACTTCTCGTCTTTCTTGGCGCCCTTGGCAGCAGGCACTTCCGCAACTTCGGGAGCCGCTTCTTCTTCCTCGACGCGACCATGCTTGGCCACGACCACGGCCACGTCATGTTCCTTGCCCAGCTTCAACGCCGGGATTTCGACACCCTTCGGCAACTTCACTTCCGACAAATGGACGATGCCGCCGACTTCAAGCGCAGCCAGGTCGACCTCGATGAACTCCGGCAGATCCTTCGGCAAGCAGCTCACTTCGACCTGGGTCAGCTCATGCATGATCACCACGCCGCTGATCTTGCCGGCAGGCGAGGTGTCCGCATTGATCAAGTGCAACGGCACCGAGGCGCGCAGGGTCTGGTTGGCATCCACGCGCAGGAAATCCAGGTGCAGGATGAGTTGCTTGAAGGGGTGGCGCTGCATGTCACGCAGCAGCACGGACTCGGTCTTGCCCTCGATGTCGAGGCTCAGGATCGACGAATAGAACCATTCGTTCTGGCTGGCCAGCCAGATCTTCTCGTGCTCAAGCTGGATCGGCATCGGCGCGGACTTGCCGCCGTAGACGATGGCCGGGATCGACGCGGCATGGCGCAGGCGGCGGCTCGCACCCTTCCCCTCGACATTGCGGCCGGTGGCCTTGATGGTGTGATCAGACATGTTGATTCTCGCTTTCGTTGCAATGAAACCGCCTCGCGGCGGCTGAAGACACTCACCCGCGACCAGGTGAGTGGGTTGCGTCATCGGCGGTTACCGATAACGCGGATTCTTGCGGGTGATCAGTCGACGTAGAGCGAACTGACGGATTCGCCGAATGCCACCCGGCGGATGGTTTCCGCCAGCAGTTCGGCGACGCTGAGCTGGCGAATGCGTCCGCAGGCACGGGCTGCGTCGGACAGCTGGATGGTGTCCGTCACCACCAATTCGTCCAGCTGCGACTTGGTCACGTTGTCGATCGCCGCACCCGACAGCACCGGATGCGTGCAGTAAGCGACCACCTTGAGCGCGCCGCGCGCCTTCAGTGCAGCGGCAGCAGCACACAGGGTGCCGGCGGTATCGACGATGTCATCGACCAGCACGCAGGTCTTGCCTTCGACGTCGCCGATGATGTTCATCACCGTGGAAACGTTGGCGCGGGGCCGGCGTCTGTCGATGATCGCGAGGTCCGCATCGTCAAGGCGCTTGGCGATCGCGCGGGCGCGCACCACGCCACCGACGTCCGGCGACACCACGATCAGGTTATCGGTACCGTGCGCGCGCCAGATGTCGGCGAGCAGCAATGGCGACGCGTACACGTTGTCGACCGGGATATCGAAGAAACCCTGAATCTGATCCGCGTGCAGGTCCACCGTCAGCACCCGGTCGCAACCCACCGCGCCGAACATCTTGGCTGCCACCTTGGCCGTGATCGCCACCCGTGATGAACGCGGGCGCCGGTCCTGGCGGGCATAGCCGAAGTACGGAACGACCGCAGTCACGCTGGCCACCGAGGCGCGCTTGAGCGCGTCCACCAGCACCAGCAGCTCCATGAAGTTCTCGGCGGTCGGCGCATTCGTCGGCTGGATCACGAAGACCTCCTGCCGGCGCACGTTTTCCTCGATCTCCACCTGCACTTCGCCGTCAGAGAAACGGCTGACAAGTGCCTTGCCCGGACGGACGCCCAACTCCTTGCACACCGCCAGCGCGAGCGGACGGTTGGCGTTGCCTGTGAATACCAACAGGCTGTGGTCGTCTTGCATATGTGTCATTCCGCTGCGCTCTGACCGTGGCGGTGCATGGAACGCATGGCGAACCATGCGGAAGGATCAAGCTGTTGCCCACCCTTACGGTGGCGAAAACTGGCAGGGGCGGAAGGATTCGAACCTACGTATGCCAGGATCAAAACCTGGTGCCTTAACCGCTTGGCGACGCCCCTACATTGAACATTTCCACTGCATCCAGCAGCGGCGACCGCTCCGCGCCGCGTGCCAGCCAGGCATGAATGCCGGCAGGCAACGCAGCGAGCGCGGCTCCTGCGGATTCGCGGTCAGCGAATTCCACGAAGCACACGCTGCCTGAACCCGTCAGACGCGGCCTGCCGATGCTTGCCAGCGCGAGGAACATGGCCTCAACGGCAGGTTCACGGCGGCGCAGCACCGGCTCGAACGCATTGTCGAGCACAGTTCCCGAAAGGAAGTCGGATATTGTTGCGGGTGCAGCATCCCGAGTCAAATCAGCCGCTTGGAAAAGCCCGGCGGTCGCGGCATGCACGCCCGGACTGGCCAGCACATACCAAGCCTGGGGCAGCTCGATCGGAGCCAATTGCTCGCCAATGCCTTCCGCCCAAGCGTTGAAGCCGTGCACGAAGACGGGTACGTCTGCACCCAATGACACCCCCAGCGCGGCCAGGCGATCCACATCGAAGCCCAATCCCCATAGCCGATTCAAGGCAACCAGTACCGTGGCAGCATCCGATGACCCGCCACCCAGCCCAGCTCCCATCGGGATGTACTTTTCGACGCCAATGTCAGCGCCTTGTGTGCATTTGGCCGCATCTTTAAGACATTTCGCGGCACGAAGCAGAAGATCATCCCGCTCCGAGACACCGTCTGCCGCCTGCCCGACACGGACGATGTGGCCATCACCGCGCAGTCGTAACCCGACACGATCACCCCAATCGAGCAGCCGGAACACCGTCTGCAACCGATGATAGCCATCGGCTTGTTTGCCGGTGATGCGCAGGAACAAATTGAGCTTGGCCGGCGCTGGCCAGTGGCTCCAGCCGTCGCCGACCGGCCGCTTTTTCATTGCTCGCCCCAGCGATCCACAACCAATCGAACCCGGTTCGAGGCCTGCTCGGCATTGATCCGCGTCGGCAGCTCGATACCGCTCACTGGATCCGGCAGCCAGTTCGAATAGGCGATCACCCAACCGCCTTGTTCGAGCCGCAGTAGACGCTGGTCGGCATCGAATACGGCATCGGCATCGCCCATGTCGGTCGTGTCGGCAGGTGCGCCACGCAGCCAGCAGCCCAACGCAGCCACAGGAATCTTCCAACCTGTTGATTTAAACATTAATTCCGCGGAATCGACACCTCGCAGCGGGCCGTTGGGAACACCCTCCAGCGTCGCGCCCTGCGCATCCGCGGTCAGCGTCCAGCTTTGCCGGGTGATCGGCGCGGACAGTGTGACCTGGGTGCGGCCAGCGCCCTGCGCCCATTCGATCCGGCCACTGCCACCGTCCTTGCCATTGGCCAGGGCGACGCGGCCCGACATCGCCCACGCCGGTGCATCGCATCGCGCCCTGTCCAGCCCCAATCCAGCGACTCGGGCCTGCTGCAACCGCATGGCCGCCTGCACCTGGGCGTCGCCGGTCAACGTATTCGTGGTCTTAGCCGCGGGTGGCAGGGTTTGACAGGCCGTCAATGCCAGGCACAGTGCGACCGCCGAGATGCCCCGCGTCACGGGCCAACCGCTTGCAAGGCACGCTGCAGCGAACGGTTCTCCGGATCGATCTTGCGCGCGTCATCGAAGTAACGGCGCGCCTCCTCCTTGCGCCCCATCACCCAGAGCACTTGGCCAAGATGGCTGGCGATATCCGGATCCTTTTGCGCGGTGTAGGCGCGACGCAATTGGTCCAGGGCTTCGGCATTGCGACCTAGCCGGAATAGTACCCAGCCATAACTGTCGATGATCGCGGCGTTGCTGGGTTCGGCCACGCGGGCGCGGTCGATCAGTTCCAGCGCTTCCTTGTAGCGGGTGGTGCGGTCGGCCAGGGTGTAACCAAGCGCGTTGAGCGTGGTCACGTCATCCGGCGCCGAGACCAGGATGCGGCGGAAATCGGCCTCGGTCTTGGCGATGTCGTCGCGACGCTCCCATAGCAGCGCGCGCGAATAAAGCAGGGCCTGGTCATCGGCGAA
>JBKJOY010000335.1:0-3180 GCA_046595415.1 Thermomonas sp. | reverse complement strand
GGTGGCATGCTTGCGATCACGCATCCAGTGGTTGGTAGTGGGACCAGGATAACGCTCAGCATGCCTGCCGGGTTGTCGTTGCCGCTATAGGCTCAGCCAGCCCTGCTGCACCGCTTCGAACACCGCTTCGTTGCGCGAGTGCACCTTCATCTTGCTGTAGATGGATTTGACGTGATCGGCGATGGTATGCGGGGAGATATCGAGCGATCTGGCCGCTTCCTTGTAGGACAGGCCCCGGGAAAACATCCGCAATACATCACGCTCCCGCTCTGAAAGTGCGTCGGCCATTTTTTCCGCAGGTTCGGCGGCGGGCCTCGGCTTCAGCAATTCAAGCAGATGCGTGGCGATTTGCGGGCTGATCGGATTGCCGCCGCGCAGCAGTGCACGGATATCGCTGATGATCTGATCTGGTGGCGTGTCTTTCAGCAGATAGCCACTGGCACCGAATTCAAACGCCAGCAACACGGTGGCTTTGTCGCCCAGCACCGTGAGGATCAGGGCTTTGCCGCCAGTTTTTTCCTTGAAAGGCGCGATGAATTCCAGGCCGCTGCCATCGGGCAAACGGATATCGACCAGGCAGATATCCGCTGACGCTGTCTTGAGTGCTTCGTTGGCGTCGGCGAGCGTGGAACATGCAAACGCTACCGCGCATCCGTCTGCGCGTGAGAAAAAATCAGTGAGGTACTCCAGCGTCGCCGGATCGTCTTCCAGGATTGCAATCGTGATGCAGTCGCTTTCATCCGCCATCATTCATCGCTCTTGATTCCGGTCCCAGCAATTGGCCCGACGTTGATCGCGGATATCGATCCATAGCCGGGATTTGGGCGGAATTTTACTGTAACTGATCAGGCCGCTGGCACCCGCCTCGTGATAGCTCAGGACACGCCATTCATCACCGAAGTTTTTGCGGCAGAAAGCATTGGCGTCTTCCAGCCCTGCAAATTGATCACCCGGAACAGGTTGTGTGATGCGGTCTTCACCACCGATCAAGGACTCAATATGCGCACCGACGCTTTTTAACAAGCCGCGATCCGGTTTGCGGGTGCCGGGTCGATAGCATCCAAGGGGCGTGGGAACAGAGCAGACCTGATCGCCGGAGAGTGGATCGCAACCGGCCAGACTGCGATCGAGATTGCAACTCAACCATGACACGTCAGGGCCCGCCAGCTTGATATGGCTCTCGGAAAGTGTCACGCCGCGTTTCTCCGATGGCTCCTGACAGGTAATGAGGGCGGCAAAATCAATGGCCAAGTCATCGCCAATATTCAAGTCCAATTGATGGGGTCGCAATGGGTTTTTCAGGTAGTCTCCGAAGTGATGGTTCGATTGCTGTGCGTCGTGATTCTTTAGTAGAAAGGGATTAACGATCATGAGGCGACTGCCGTCGGACAGATCCGAGGTTGTTGGCTGGTCGGAGAGTTCCTGGACAAAGACCGAGTTCACGGATTGGGACGTGCTTTCGGGGTCTACAAACAAGTCGCCCAATAGCGCGGCATCGTTCTCGAAGCCCGGGAAGCCCTTGTACCGGAACACCAGTCGAATCGATGCAGTCGCTGGAGGTAGTTCGAAATAATCCATGAAGACTTTGTCAGAGCCTTTCTCGTCATAGTCCCGGAGCTGGGCGACCGCATTCGTGCCTTCCTGGAAATCACGGTAATAGCCATCGACCAGCAAGCGTGGATCAATGCGGGCGGACTCTTCTCCATCCCGGCTGAAACCATCCTCGCGGCCGCGCACCTCAACGATTCGTGTCAGGCCGGTGTCGCATTTCACGCTGTCGACCAAATCCATGCCTGGTGTAAGCGACTCACGCTTGATGGGATTGAAGAAATTACCAGAGGTGCTGGATGTTGCAGTCACCCAGACAAGACCTGCCCCCAATACGCTCGCAAACGCGGCGATCAAGAACACCTGAAGGGGCGATACAAGGTATTTCACTGTGGTCCTCAAATCGATTCTTGATGTACAGGCTATGACATTCCTACAGCCAGAAATTTCAACTTCGTCGATTTTCTAGAATTACGGGCATTACGATTTGCGTCCACTCCGTATACATCGTCGCAGAAGGATGCAGGCCATCATCCGCCAGCATCGCGGGTCGCGCGCCAAGTTCGCGGTAGACCTCGGTGATGTCGATAAACGCAACACCGTGCGCGGCGCAGATTTCGCGCGCCGCGGCGTTGTAGGCATCCAGTTCGTCGGCGATCTGTTGCAGGTCGCGGCCGCTGTCACGTGCGAATGGGGTCACGCCCCAGTCGGGGATCGAAAGCATCAGCACACGTTGCGGATTGCCGTCGGCAAGACGGATCGCGCGCTCCAGCAGCGCAGTCAATTCAACACGATAGTTGCCGACATCGCGCCCGCGATACTGGTTATTGACGCCGATTGCGAGCGACACCAAACCGTAGTGGCCCAGTGGCGCATTGGCATCCGCAGCGTCCAATGCATCAGACAGTTCGTCGGTGGTCCAGCCGGTGGTGGCGATGATGCGTGGATCTGCAAGCGCAATGCCCTGCGCGCGCAAGGCATGCGCCAGTTGGTTCGGCCAGCGTCCAGCAGGCGCGACGCTTTCGCCGATGGTGTAGCTGTCGCCCAAGGCCAGATAGGAAATCCCGCCATGAAGTGGCGTGTGCGGCGCGGTGCCGCCTGCGGGACTGGTCCCGGCGCAGCCGGGGGGCGCAGTAGCCACTAACAGCGTGCCCATGACTGCATCAAGCCACCGCGGTCTTGCGCGCGTGTGATGTCTCCACATGGCGGTCCAGCACGCGTTCGATGCGTGCGAACACCTCGCGCAATACCGGTGCTTCCGGCAGCAAGGTCACCCGGAAATAATTGCGGTACGGCATGTTGAAACTGGCGCCAGGAACGATCAACACGTCCTCGGTTTCCAGCAGCTCCAGGGCAAATGCATGGTCGTCGAATCCGTGAGCGGCATCGCCAACCACCGCAGGGAAACCGTACAGCGCGCCCTGCGGGACGACCAGCCGCAAGTGCGCACTGGCTTCGCAGCTTTCGATCAAGGCGCGGCGGGTTTCATACAGGCGCCCACCCGGTTCGCACAGGGGGGTAATGGTGTCGATGCCGTGCAACGCCTGCTCGATCGCAAACTGCCCCGGTACGTTGGCGCACAGGCGCAACGCGCCGAGCAGGTCCATCGCGTGGTGGAAATCGCCGACGGCC
>JBKJOY010000325.1:0-3636 GCA_046595415.1 Thermomonas sp. | reverse complement strand
GTGAATAATTGGCGGATCTTCGCGTGGCTATGTTGCTCAGCTAGTTAGAGCACAGCACTCACAATGCTGGGGCGGCACAAAACACAATTTGGCTATGTAGCTCAGCTGGTTAGAGCGTGGCACTCATAATGCCGAGGTCGGTGGTTCGAGTCCACCTATAGCCACCACTTTGACGCCCAAGCTTGCAGGGCGAATCAACCCGCCCTTCAGGCGGGTTTTTTGTTTCCAACGAACTTCGTTTCAAGGCGGCCTCAGCGCATGGACATCTTCAAGCTTTTCACGATCGAGGCAGCGCATCGGCTGCCGAACGTGCCGGCCGGGCACCAATGCGCGCGTCTGCATGGGCATTCATTCCGGATCGAACTGCATGTGTCCGGGGAACCGGGCGCCGAGACGGGTTGGATCATGGACTTCGCCGATATCAAGGCCGCGTTCAAGCCGATCCACGACCAGTTGGATCACTACTACCTCAATGATATCGACGGACTCGACAACCCCACCAGCGAGCGTTTGGCGATCTGGATCTGGGACCGGCTCAAGCCCACGCTGCCCCTGCTGAGCGAAGTCGTCGTGCATGAAACCTGCACATCGGGTTGTCGCTATCGGGGTTGATGCTGGCGACTCATTCGCCGGATGCAGTACCGCGTCCGACTGCCTTGCCCGGGACCAGAAGTGAATCGCTGGTCAAGCGGGTCCAAGCGGGAGTTTGGACTGCAAGGCACTGCGTACTTGCGCGAACTCCGACACGATGCGAGCCACCTTGACTTCCGGGTGCTTGAGAGTGCCATCGCGTGCGCCTTCTTCCAGATCGCGTGCCGCTTCCGACAAAGTGGAGGCGCCGACGTTCGCACTGGAAGACTTAAGCGTATGCGCTGCGACGCGCAGGGCGATGGGATCGCCACTGACGGCGGCGCGCTCCAGTTGTGCAATCAGGCGCGGCGCGTCTTCCAGATAGACCGCGATGATCTTGTCCACCTCGTTGCCCAGGACCTCGCGCAGTTCGTCGAGGATGCCTGCATTGAGCACGGGCGGTAAGCGTACAGCGATGTCCGCTGGGGCGGGCAAGGTTTCCGGCACCGGCATCCTGACCCCACGCCAGCGCGTGATGCAACGTTCCAGATCCGCGCGTGTGACCGGCTTGGCCAAGTAGTCGTCCATGCCGGCATCAAGGCATTTCTGCCGGTCGCCCGCCATCGCATTCGCCGTCATCGCCACGATTGGCAGGCGCTGCGCGGGCTTGCGCTGGTCTTCAAGTTCGCGCCAGCGACGCGTGGCGGTGTAACCGTCCAGCACCGGCATCTGGCAGTCCATGAACACCAGGTTGTATTGCCCGGTCTCTATCTTTTCCAGCGCCACCTGCCCATTGCCGGCGGTTTCGCAGTCGTAGCCCAGCACCTGCAACAGGCGTTGCGCCACCATCAGGTTCACGGGATTGTCTTCGACCAGCAGGATTTTGGTGACGCCGGATATTTCATCGGTTGGCCGGGCCGCCGCTGGCTTCGGCTCCGGCTCATGGCTGGCCCATGACACGCCCGATGCGGACAGCGCCGAGCGCAAGTCGGCATCGGGTGCATTGCGTGGCATCACGGTGGCACCAGGCGGCAATTCGACCGACGTGACATCGTCACTGCGCAGGTAGATCAACCGGGCATCGCCGTACTGCGCCTTGCGCTGCAGGTTGCGTGACAGCGCGACAGCGGTACTGCGGATGGAGGACAAATCGGCCAGCACCGCCGAATAGGACCACGGCTCGCCCTGCACGGCCGCTTGCCTGAGGCGTTCAAGCGCGTCCTGGGTATTTTCCACCGTGGTGACCCGCATGCCCCAGTTCGGCAACAACATGGTGAGTCGCATGCGCAGGCGCTGGTCGGTGGTCAGCAACAGCACGCGGCCGCCGTGGACGTCTGCCTGCTGCGTGGGCATGTCGCCCTGGACTTTCAGCAACGGGATCTCGAACCAGAACGTCGAACCGCGGCCCTGCTCGGATTCAACCCCGATGCGTCCACCCATCAAGGTGACGATCCGCCGGCAGATCACCAGGCCCAGACCAGTGCCGCCATACAGTCGCGTGGTGGATGCATCGGCCTGGCTGAAGGCCTGGAACAAGCGTTCCTGGGCTTCATGGTCGATGCCGATGCCGGTGTCCTGGACCTCGAAGCGCAACTGATGCTGGGCAGGGGTTTCGCGCAGGCGCTTCACCTGCAGGCTGACGCTGCCGCGTTCGGTGAATTTGACGGCATTGCTGATGAGGTTGCTGAGGATCTGCCGAAGCCGGATGGGATCCCCGCGCACGGGCAGGCGCACGCCCTGCTCGATGCTCAGGGTCAGGTGCAAGCCCTTGGCCTCGGCGGGCCGCTCCAGCAGCGTAATCACGCTTTCAAGCACGTCACGCAGGTTGAAGGTGGTGGTTTCAAGGTCGAGCTTGTCCGCTTCCAACTTCGAGTAATCGAGGATGTCATCGACGATCCTCAACAACTGGTGTGAAGACGAGTACGCAGTGCGCACCAGTTCCAGTTGGTCCGCCGGGAGGCGCGACTGCATCAGCAAATCGAGCATTGGCACGATGCCATTGAGGGGCGTGCGGATCTCGTGGCTCATCGTGGCCAGGAACTCGCCCTTGGCCATCACCGCCGATTCGGCAGCCTGCTTGGCACCGGTCAGCCCCTGCTCAAGCTTGGTGTGCCGGTTGATTTCATCTTGCAGCAACGTGACCTCGGCTTCGCCGCGGCGGCTGCGCTCGCTTTCTTCGCGCAAGATGCCTTCACGGCGGTGCACCGCGACCGTGACCGCAATGGACGCGAACAATGCCAGCAGCGCCATGACCAAGGCTGCGCCTTGCAACTGCCCCGTGTAGATCCCGAAGCGATCCAGCCCAAGTAACAGCGCCGCACCTGCAGCCGCGCCCAGCGCCAGCCAGCGCGCCGTCAACATGGTGAAAAGCTTTGTTTCGTTGTCGCTCACAGGGTTGCTTGCCCGAAGTCGAAGTCCAGCGCATGTTCCGCGCGTTGTACCAGATTGCCCTGGATGAAATCGATGCCGCCCATCCAGAGCGCGGCAGCGGCTTGCGGATCCTCCACACCCTGCCCGATCACCTGCAGTCCAAGCCTGTGCGATCGGTCGATGATGGTGCGCATCTCATCGCGCAGCTCCGGCGGTTGTGGATTCTTCGCGAATTCGGCCGACAGCTTCACATATCCAAGCGGCAGCTGTTGCAACAGCACGTCCGCGTCGCCGCCATGGCGGTATTGGCTCAGGCAGAACTGCACGCCCGCTGGCACCATCTGTTCGCAGAACTGGCGCAGCAACATCGAATGCACCAAGGCATCCTCAAGCCGCAGGTCGATGACCAGGGATGTGCCCTCGATCCCTGACTGCTGTAGTGCGTCGGTCAGCCATTCGGCATAGTTGTCCTGGCCTAGCGTGCGCGGGGACTGCGACACGAACAGGCGAATCGGCTGGCTTTGCGCACGGCGCCCCTGCATCAATCCAAGCGACTGCTGCATGGCCCAGCGATCAAGCTGCGGCATGAGCCCCGCTGACTCCGCGGCGGGAATGAATTGGCCGGCAAAATGTTGGGTGCCATCGCTGCCCTGCAAGCGCAGCAATACCTGGAACTGGGCTTCGTCGCCTCCGGCC
>JBKJOY010000183.1:0-2638 GCA_046595415.1 Thermomonas sp. | reverse complement strand
GCTGCCACTGGCCCCGCCGAGTGCGCGCGCAAAGAAGGTCCACGGCACCAGTGCGCACATGGTGAACAGGGCGTACGGATAGCCTTCCGATGGCAGCTTGGCGAACTTGCCGAACACCACGGTGAAAATCAGCATGGTGATCAATGGCTGGATCACCGCCCAGCCGATACCGACGGCACTCTGCTTGTAGCGGATGCTGACGTCGCGCTGGATCAGCAACACCAGCAGGTCGCGGTAGGCCCAGAGTTCACGCAGCTCCGTGCGCAGGGAGTTGCCTGACGCACTGATTTCGGTCAGGTGCGCATGGCCGAAATGTGCTTCGTGGATGCGGTCGTCGAGCGTGCTCATGGCGTTTTCTCCGGCGGGTTTCCGCGCGCCTGCTGCCAACGCCATGCGGTGGCAATCATGTCATCGAGGTCCGCGTGCCGAGGCGACCAGCCCAGGGCATCGCGGATGCGGGTCGCGTCGCCGACCAGCACTGGCGGATCGCCGGCGCGGCGATCGGCCAGGGTGACGGGAATCGCCCTGGCAGTGACCCGCTGCGCCGCATCGATGACCTGGCGTACCGAGAACCCCTGCCCGTTCCCCAGGTTGTAGGCCGCGCTTGCCGCGCCCCGCTCCAGCGCCTGCAGCGCCAGCACGTGCGCATCGGCAAGGTCGCCGACGTGGATGTAATCGCGGATGCAGGTGCCATCGGCGGTGTCGTAATCGGTGCCGAACACCGTGATATCGGCACGCGCACCGCTGGCGGCATCAAGGACCAGGGGAATCAGGTGGGTCTCCGGGTCGTGCATCTCGCCGATGTCGCCATCTGGATCAGCGCCTGCGGCATTGAAATATCGCAGGCAGACGGAACGCAAGCCATGGGCGACATCGAAATCCGCCAGCATGCGTTCCACCATCAACTTGGAGGCGCCGTAGGGATTGATCGGGAATTGCGGATGGTCTTCGGTCAACAGCTGTGAGCGCGGAACGCCATAGGTCGCGCAGGTGCTGGAGAACACCAGCTTGTCGATACCGTGGTCACGCATCGCTTCCAGCAAGACCAGCGAACCGACGACGTTGTTGCGGTAATACTTGCCTGGATTGGTGACCGATTCGCCAACGTACGCGTAGGCGGCGAAATGCATCACGGCAATGGGCTGCCATTGCCTGATGACGGCATCCAGGCGCGTGCGATCGGAAATGTCACCTGCTTCGAGCGGCCCCCACTTGACCGCCTGGCGATGCCCATGGACCAGATTGTCGTAGGCCACCGGCGTGTATCCCGCGGCGGCAAGCGCCTTGCAGGCATGGCTGCCGATGTAGCCGGCGCCGCCGGTGACAAGAATGGCGCTCATGCGTTGCACGCCTTGATGGATCCTGCGCTCATTGGTGCGATGACCTGGGCATCGAAGGTTGACTGTCGTTGGCGACTTCATCACGCAACTGCGCGATCTCGTTTTCCAGACGGGTGTATTCGGCCTGGCGCTGGCTCAGGAAGCGCGCCGCGGCGGCCAATTTGGCCTGCAATCCAATGGCGGTCAGCACGTAGGCATAGGCCAGCTTGTTCTGGCTGGTGCGGAAATTGTTGACCTTGACCCAACCGCGGTCGATCAGCGCGCGCAGGCAGTAATTTGTCTTTCCGAGTGATAGCTCGAGTGCCTGGGCGAGCTCGCGCTGGCTCATCTCCGGGCGCTCGGCGAGCAAGCGCAGGATCCGCAACCTCAATTCGTCATCCATCTTCGGCAGCCTCTTGTCACTGCGCCGGGAACGCTACCGCCCTGCGGTATCGACTCTCCGCTGCGCCGCATGACCCGGGTTTCCAGACTGGCGCCATGCGCCGGCCGTTACTCAAATGCCGACGGCGATCTGCTGCCGCGGCAGTTCCACTTCTCGCAACGTGCCCAACAACTCCAGCAACAGGCGAACCCGATCCACGCCGCTGCTGCCCAGGAAGATGCCATCCATCCCGGACATCGGACCTTCGTTGATGCAGACCTTGCTACCCGCTTTGATCTCGGGCGCCACCAGCCGCACCAGCCCATCTTCGGCATCCTCGCGGGCGCGAATGCGCTGAATCACCTCGGCAGGGACCTGCGCTGGCTGGCCACCGAAACGCACCAGGCCCATCGCCCCGCGCGTGGAACGCACGGGCGCCAGCGATTCGTGTTCTGGATCCGCAGACAGGAACAGGTAGCTGGGAAACAGGCATTCGGTCCGCTGGCGAATCCCCTCCACGGTGCGAATCGCCCGGCGCACCCTTGGCAGATAACACGCATAGCCTTGCCGGGTCAGGTGCTCCAAGGCCACTGCTTCCGATCTTGGCTTGGTGGCGACGACGAACCAGGCTTGCACTCAATCACACTACTGCGTTCAATGATTGAACGCAGGGTATCGGAACGTCATCATCCAGACAAGCGCGCTCAGCTACCTGCGCCATTCTTGGCGAGCAACGCATCAAAGTAGGCAATGGTGCGCATGAGGCCTTCATCCAGCTGCACGCTGGGTTGCCAACCAAGCTTGTTGGTGGCGACCGTGATGTCCGGCTTGCGCTGCGTTGGATCATCCGCTGGCAAGGGCATGGTCACCAGATCGGATGAGGATCCGGTCAATGCAATGACACGCTCGGCGAGTTGGCGGATGGTGAATTCGACAG
>JBKJOY010000079.1:0-5994 GCA_046595415.1 Thermomonas sp. | reverse complement strand
GTGGCATGGCTGCACCCATCGGCTTCAATGCGAGCGGTGAGCGCGATGCTGTGTTCGCCAAGGTGGGTGAGGTGCTCGCGGCAACCCAAGGCGTGGCGGTCGCCAGCAAGGCGCAGATTCTGGGCACCTACGATGTCAACTACATGGATGCGAAGTTCCTGGTGCGCATCACCAAGGTCGGCAACGGTGCCTATATCTCCGCGGTCGATCCGCGCGGCCTGCCGCCCACAGGCGAAGCGCCGGTCAAGCTGATCGCCGCATTGAAAGCCGCAATCGCGCCGTAAGCAAATCTGCGATTGAACGTGAAAGGGCGCCGCAGGCGCCCTTTTCCATGCTGGCTCAGCGTTCCAGCAGCGCCAGCTTGTCCGGCTTGCCATTCCATTCGGCGGCATCCGGCGGTGCATCCTTGCGCGTGGTCAGCACCGGCCATTCCTTCGCCAATTCTGCATTCAGGGCGATGAATTTTTCCTGGCCACCGGGTACGTCTTCTTCCGGATAGATCGCGTTGACCGGGCACTCGGGTTCGCACAGCGTGCAGTCGATGCATTCGTCCGGATCGATCACCAGGAAGTTCGGGCCTTCATGGAAACAGTCCACCGGGCACACCTCGACGCAGTCGGTGTGCTTGCACTTGATGCAGTTTTCGGTGACGACGAAGGGCATGGTGATGGGTCCGTGGTGCGATGTGGGTAGTTTAGCGCCAAGAAAAAAGCCCGCGTCCTTCGACACGGGCTTTGGATGTGGTACTCCCTAGGGGATTCGAACCCCTGTACCTACCGTGAGAGGGTAGTGTCCTAGGCCTCTAGACGAAGGGAGCAGTGTCGAAGCTTGCGCTTCGCCGGTTGGACAACCGGTACGGTGGCGGCTGAACCGGGCACCGAGCTTGTTAGTATAGGGGCCCGCGCCTGCCACTGGCAATGCGCCCGACAGCCATCAGGAACGATGCGGCACGGCCGCCACGCATGACAGACGACACGACGCAAAACACAGCTTCACTGGCGATTTCCCCGGAGATCGAGCACCGCACGATCACGCGTGACGCGCACGGCATCTCCCGCAAGCAGATGAGCCCGAACGCATTGCGGGTGCTGTACCGGCTGCGTGAATCGGGCTTCGGCGCCTATCTCGTGGGTGGCGCAGTGCGCGACTTGCTGGCGGGTGGCTCGCCCAAGGATTTCGACATTGCTACCGAAGCGACTCCGGAGCAGGTGAAATCGCTGTTCCGTAATTGCAGATTGATTGGTCGCCGCTTCCGCCTGGCCCATGTCGTCTACGGCCGCGAAATCATCGAAGTCGCGACATTCCGCGCCAGTGGCGGGGATGACGTGGAAGGTGACCGCCAGGTCCATGCCGGTGGCAGGCTGTTGCGCGACAACATCTACGGCACCATCGAGGAAGACGCGATCCGCCGCGACTTCACCGCCAATGCGCTGTATTACACGATCGAGGATTTCTCGGTGCGTGATTACACCGGCGGCTATGCCGACGTGGAGGCGAAGCTGCTACGCCTGATCGGTGACCCAGAGGCCCGCTATCGCGAAGATCCGGTGCGCATGTTGCGCGCGGCCAGGCTCGCGGCAAAATTGGGTTTCACCATCGAGACGGCGACCGCCGAACCGCTGGCGCGACTTGCGCCGCTGCTGGCCGAATCAGCGCCGGCTCGGTTGTTCGAAGAAACCTTGAAAATGTTCCTGTCTGGGCACGCAGTGGCCAGTTTCGAATTGCTCGAGGCCAATGGACTGCTGCCGGCGCTGCTGCCGGAAACTGCGCAAGCACTCGCATCGAACAAGTCTGGCGCCTTGCGCCGGATGGTCATCGACGGTTTGGAGAATACCGACCGCCGCGTTGCCGCCGATGAGCCGGTGTCGCCGGCATTCTTGTATGCCGTGTTGTTGTGGCCGGCGTATTGCCGCGCATTGGCCGTGCTGCAGGCATCTGGCGTGCATGAGATCGAGGCCCAACGCAGGGCCGCGGACCGGGTCACCTTGCATCAGGTTTCGCGCACCGCGTTGCCGCGCAGGTTTTCGCTGCCGATGCAGGAAATCTGGCTGTTGCAGCCGCGCTTCTCGCTGCGCCAACGCAAGCGGGTGACGCGATTGTTGTCGCATCCGCGTTTTCGCGCAGCCTTTGACTTCCTCGAACTGCGTCTGTCTGCTTCGAATACGCATGCGGAAGATGTCGCGTTCTGGCGCGAGGCGCAGTTGCACCCGGCCGAAGCAGGTGGTGCCGGCGGGCACGCACCCGAATCCGATGCCGAGATGCTCAATGATGCGCTCGAACAGGCAAGCGACGAAGGCGGGCCGGACGCGCCACGCAAGCGTCGGCGCCGGCGTCGTCGCACCGGCGCGGAAACGTCCGAATCTGCATGAGCACCATGGCGGTGATCGGCTTGGGCGCGAACCTGGGCAATGCCAGGGCGAGCGTGCTGGATGCACTTGGCGTACTCGATCTGTTGCCGAAGACGCGGTTGTTGCGTTCCTCCAGGCTGTATCGCACGCCGGCATGGGGCCAGACCGCACAACCGGATTTCATCAACGCGGTCGCGCTGCTGGATACCAAACTGGAAGCGCGTGCATTGCTTGATCGTCTGCTCGCAATCGAACGCGACTTCGGCCGCATGCGCTCGGCAAACGAACGCTGGGGTCCGCGCACGCTGGACCTCGACTTGCTGCTGTTTGGCGACGCCGTGATCGACGAGCCCGGCCTGCAGGTGCCGCATCCGCATTTGCACGAGCGGGCATTCGTCTTGGTGCCACTGGCGGACATCGCGCCCGAACTGACCATACCTGGTCGCGCTACGGTGGGTGACTTGGCCAGTGCCATGGCGAGCGACGGCATCGAAGCGCTACCTTAGGCACCCCGTGCCACGGAATCGACCATGACCAACGCACAGAAAACATGGACCGCTCCGATGCTGGCAGCGGCGCGCGCAGAGGGTCGAAAGCTGGTCATGCTGACCTGCTACGACGCCAGCTTTGCACGCGTACTGGACGACAATGGTTGCGACCTGATCCTGATCGGCGATTCACTCGGCATGGTGGTGCAGGGGCATGAGTCGACATTGCCCGTGACTGTCGAAGACATCGTCTACCACACCGCCAATGTCGCCCGTGGGGCGAAGCGTGCGCTGAAGATCGCCGACTTCCCGTTCGGTTCCGATGGCTCGCCGCGCGAGGCACATGCGTGCGCTGTGCGCTTCATCCAGGCCGGCGCGAGCATGGTCAAGCTGGAAGGCGCGGGCCACAAGCTGGACACGATCCGCTATCTGGTCGACCGGGAAATCCCGGTGTGCGCGCACTTGGGATTGACCCCGCAATCGGTGCATCGTTTTGGCGGGTTCAAGGTGCAGGGTCGGGAGGACGCCAGCGCGGCGAAGCTGTGCGAGGAAGCGCTGGCTGTCGCCGGGGCAGGCGCATCCCTGCTGGTGCTGGAAGGCGTGCCTGCATCGCTCGCCGAAGCGATCACCGCTACCAGCCCGATCCCGACCATCGGTATCGGCGCCGGTGCCGGCTGCGATGGCCAGGTGCTGGTGCTGCATGACTTGCTGGGACTGGACACGGGGCATCGGCGCCCGAAGTTCGTCAAGGATTTCCTGGCCGAAGGCGGCTCGGTTGCCGGCGCGGTGCGTGCGTTCGCCGACGCGGTGCATGCCGGTACGTTCCCGGCGGCCGAACACAGTTATTCGTGATCGACTATTCATGATTGAGATCGTCAGCCAGCTCGACGCCCTGCGCACGCGCGTCGCCGCGTGGAAGCGCGAAGGCCTGCGGGTCGGTTTCGTGCCGACCATGGGCAACCTGCATGCGGGTCATTTCTCGCTGGTCGAACTGGCGCGCCAGCATGTCGACAAGGTCGTGGCCAGCGTATTCGTCAATCCGACCCAGTTCGGCCCGAACGAGGATTTCGGCCGCTATCCGCGCACACCCGAAGCCGATACGCTTGGGTTGCAGGCGGCGGGTTGCGATGCGCTGTGGTTGCCATCGGTCGACGCCATGTACCCGTATGGCGTGAGCGGTGCGGTGCGGATGCATGTCCCGGGTGTTACCGACACGCTTGATGGCGAGGCCAGGCCCGGTCATTTCGATGGCGTGGCCACGGTGGTTGCGCGCTTGTTCAACCAGGTGCAGGCGGATGTCGCAGTCTTTGGACGCAAGGATTACCAGCAGCTAGCCGTGATCCGTCACCTCGTGCGCGACCTCGCGTTTCCGCTTGAGATTCTCGCCGGCGACACGCTTCGTGCAGCGGACGGGCTGGCCTTGAGTTCGCGCAACCAGTATCTGGATGAGCGGCAGCGTGTGGTCGCGCCGACCATCCATCTGCTGTTGCAGGCCATGGCGGATGCATGGCGCGTGGGCAAACCGCGTAGTGCGATCGAAGCAACCGCGACCCAGACCTTGCGCGAAGCCGGTTTCGTGCCGGACTACGCCGTAGTGCGGCGTCCCGATTTCAGCGAGCCTGAAGACGGCGAGGACGGTTCGCTGGTCGCCTTGATCGCGGCGCGGATTGGGACGACGCGTCTGATCGACAATCTCGAGTTCGAGTCCGGCAACTGATTCCAGCTGAACACGGCGCGCCCATGTTGCGGTGCGGAATATGACATTTATACTGGCCACTGACCGGCGTACGCCCGGGCCGCATGTTGGAGCCACCGATGCAACTGACCCTGCTCAAAGCCAAGATCCACCGCGCCACCGTCACCCATGCCGAACTGCATTACGAAGGTTCGTGCGCGATCGACGGCCGCCTGTTGGATATTTCCGGCATCCGCCAGTACGAGCGGATCGACATCTACAACGTCAACAACGGCAAGCGCTTTTCGACCTACGCGATTCGTGGCGAGGAAGGCAGTGGCGTGATCTCGGTCAACGGTGCCGCTGCCCACCAGGCCCAACCTGGGGATTTGGTCATCATTTGCGCCTATGGCCACTGCGAAGAAGCCGAAGCGGCCCTCTACAAGCCGACCCTGGTCTATGTGGACCGCGACAACGCCCTGACCCACACCAACCATTCGATGCCGAAACAGGCGGCTTGAGTTGGCGAAAGGGTGCTTTTAAATACGCGTGACCGAAAAGGTCGGCTAGCCCCGATTCGCTCCGGGACACGCCGTGAATACATCCTTGTAGGCTGCTCGGCGGCATCCATGCCGCCGAAGGTCCCGGAGCAAACCAAGGCCAGCCGACCTCGCCTTGATTCACGCGATCCCGTGGCGTTCCAACGCCCACTGCACATGTTCCCGCACGACCGGCGAGTCATGCGCGCGACGTGATGCAAGCGCGGCGATGACAGACGCCGTCTTCGGCGCATTGCCAAGTGCGACCGCGATGTTGCGCAACCAGCGTTCGTGCCCGCTGCGTCGGATCGCCGAGCCTTCGGTGCGGCGCAGGAATTCGTCCTCATCCCAGGCGAAAAGCTCGGCCAGCGTGGCCTGCTCCAGGTTGTTGCGGGTGCGGAAATCCGGTTCGTCCGTACGTTTTGCGAACTTGTTCCATGGGCAGACCAACTGGCAGTCGTCGCACCCGAAAATGCGGTTGCCGATCAGCGGACGCAGGTCTTCGTCGATGCTGCCTTCGTGTTCGATGGTGAGGTAGGAAATGCAACGGCGCGCATCCAGTCGGTAGGGCGCGGTGATCGCCTGGGTGGGACAGATGTCGATGCACCGCATGCAGGTACCGCAATGTGCCGACGCGGGCGGATCGACCGGCAGTGGCAGATCGACGAAGAGCTCACCGAGGAAGAACCAGCTGCCCCCTTCGCTGTCGATCAGGCAGGTGTGCTTGCCAATCCAACCGATCCCTGCGTCGCGCGACAAGGCGCGTTCGAGCACCGGCGCGGAATCGACAAATGCTCGATAGCCAAATGGTCCGACCTGTTCGGCGATGCGGTCGGCCAGTTTTTGCAGGCGACCGCGCATCAGTTTGTGATAATCGCGACCCAACGCATAACGCGATATGTAGGCCCGGTGCGGGGACGCGAGTACGTCGGCAGGGCCTGCCC
>JBKJOY010000036.1:0-10014 GCA_046595415.1 Thermomonas sp. | reverse complement strand
GCACGCGGGACGTTGCGGCGCTTCAGCTCGCCGATGAGATTACCGATCTTGCACCACCTTGCGAATCCCGCTTGACTCGATTCTTGCATACGTCAGGAACGTCGCGCACAGGCCAGTACCGCCCCGCGTATTCATCGGACCAAGAAACCCTCCAAACAGGACGCCACATCGGCCTCGGTTCGCTCGACCTCGTCCACCCGCGCAAGCGGCGGCCCCCGCTGCAACCAGCGGGCCAGCTGTTCGATGGCATCCGCATCGCCCTTTACCAGCACTTCCACTCGCCCATCGTCCAGGTTGCGGGCATAGCCGCCCAGACCGAGCTGCACGGCTTGTTCCAGGGTACTGGCCCGGAACCAGACGCCCTGCACTTTGCCGCTCACGAGGAAGCGCGCAGCCATCATGGGTCGATCATCCAGTGCAAGCGGTACTCCAGCCCACCCGCTCAACCGACAGGCGGGCCGCCGGCAGCTGCAATCGCGGTCTCGATGTCGTGTGCCGTGACCGGCCCGGTGATTGTCCTGGCCACCTTGCCATCGGGCCCGACCAGCACGGTCATGGGCAAGCCACGCGGGGTGTCGAAATCCTTCGGCGGGTTGTAAACATCCAACAGCGCGATGGGATACACCACCGGGTGGGTTTTGAGGAATGCCTGCATGGCCTCGGTGGTGGTGTCTTCGTAGGCCAAGCCGACCACGACGATGTGTTCGCGCATCGCATCGAGTGCCGAGAGCTCGGGCATTTCCTTCAGGCACGGCCCGCACCAGGTCGCCCAGAAGTTCACGACCGTCCACTTGCCGCGTTGCTCGGCCAGATCGAACGTCTTGCCATCGACCGTGGTGACCTTGAGCGTCGGCACGTCCTTGGCCGAGGGCGTCTCGGCAACAGGCGTTTTATCGGCAGCCGCTTGCGCGGCAGGCGCTGCCGGAGCTGGGGTTTCAGTCGGAGCTGGCAGCGCCGCAGGCGTCGCTTCAGGCTTGCATGCGGTCACTGCGAGGCACGACAACAACAACCATGACATGTGTTGCAGGCGCATGTTCACTCTCCGGAAATATCGCGATAAATGTTGCTGACACGCTGCTTCAGCAGTTCGCGTAGTGGCATGCGCAAGCTATCCAACGCCTGCATGACGGCCATGCCCAAAGCGTCGTCACGATGGGGCAGGACGGCTTCCGCCACGGGTACGCGCAAGCGCCCGGCTTCGTACAACTCAGCCAGGCTGACATCGTCCAGGTCGCGTGATAGCAACCACTCACCGCCTTCGGAGCGACGGACCACGCCGACTTCGGAGAGCTTGCCCAGCAATTCCTGGATCAGGCTGTCGGTGAGGATGGGTTCGAGTTCCTGGATGTCGTCGCTATGCAGCCCACGACCGCTGGCGCGCGCCAACTGGAAGCGACCGAGCATGCGCAGCAAGCCGTAGAGTTCAAACCCGTCGGGCAGGCGCAGGGCGGCTGGCTGGTAACGGAATGTCGACAGCGAGGAGGCAAACGACGCTCCGAACAGGATCGAACTCCAGCCGAGGTAAATCCACAACAGCAGGATCGGCGCCAAGGCAATCGCGCCATAGATCTTCTGGTAGGAATCGAAGCTTCCCAGGTACAGGGCCAAGCCGACCTTGACGCTTTCGAACAGGATCACCGACAGCATCGCTCCGGCCAAGGCATGCCGCCACTTCACCGTGCGGTGCGGCACCACTTTGAACACAGCGGCAAAGGCCAGCATCTCGATCATCATCGGCGCCAAGCGCAACATCAATGCTTCCAGCCAGCGGCCCGGCATGGTCTCGAAGATCGCCAGCGCGAAGAAGCGCGTGGAGAGCGCCAGGCTGGCGGCGGCGACCAAGGCACCCAGGGTCAGCACCGTCCAGTACACGAGGAAGCGGCTGAACTTGGGGCGGGCGGTGGCGACCCGCCAGATCCGGTTGAAGATGGATTCGACGCTGGTCGGCGTCACCAACAGCGAGACCACCAACGCCAGGGCACCGGCCGTCGTCAGTGACTTGGTGTTTTTCGAAAATTCAAGCAGGTACTTCTGCACTTCGCCGGCCGCATGCGGCACGAAGTTGGAGAAGATGTACTTCTGCAGGCTCACGCTCCAGACATCGAACACCGGGAATGCCGACAGCACCCCGAACACCACCATCGACAGCGGCACCAGCGCGAACACGGTGGTGTAGGACAACGCACCGGCAGCCTCGAACAAGCGGTCGCCGACAAACCTCGCCCACACGAAACGCAGGAAGGCGCCGATGCGGGCGCGGTCGCGCATGCGCTCGGTCCAGCTATTCCATGTGTCGAGCGGTTCCATCGCCGAAGCCTAACCGATGCATGCCGGCCCCGGCATCGCCTATCCTGCACATCCCTGTCGTCGAAGCCCGCGCCGCATGCCCGAGATCCTGGTCCTGTATTACAGCCGTGGCGGTTCTGTGGCGCGGCTTGCTCGCCAGATCGCACGCGGCATCGGCGAGGTCGATGGCATGCAGGCACGCCTGCGCACGGTGCCGCCGGTTGCACCAGTCACCCAAGTGGCAGCAGCACCGGAACCCGAGGATGGCGCCCCCTACGTGGACAAGCAGGACCTGCACGAATGTGCCGGATTGCTGATCGGCAGCCCTACCCGCTTCGGCAACATGGCCGCGCCGATGAAACACTTCATCGACAGCCTCGGCAGTGAATGGGCCAGCGGCACGCTGGTTGGCAAACCGGCAGCAGCATTCACCTCTACCGCCTCCATGCACGGCGGGCAGGAGTCGACCTTGCTGACGATGTTGGTGCCGCTGCTGCACCACGGTTGCGTGATCGCCGGCATCCCGTTCACGGAAGCCGCGCTCAGCACCACCCGCAGCGGCGGCACTCCCTACGGGGCCAGCCACGTTGCCGGCGGACAAGACCAACCCGAGCTCAGCGACGAGGAAGCCCAACTTGCACGCGCGCTTGGCAAGCGCATCGCCCAGCTCGCCTTGAAGTTGCAGCCATGAAGCTGGCCAGACCGCTTGCAGTGGCCCTGTTCGCGTTGGCAGCGACCTATGCCGCCTGGTTCTGGAATGACCGTCATGCGTTGGCCGCACTGCTGATATTTGCTTTGCCGCCACTGCTGCTTGGCGTGGTTGCCTGGCTGGGCTGGACGCGTGCAGGCCTGACGTCCGGGTTGATCGCGCTGCTGTGGTTCAGCCACGGGGTCATGGTGGCGTGGACTCGGCCGCCCGAACGTGCTTTCGCCTTGACTGAAATCCTGCTCACGTTGGCGATCATTGGGTTCGCCAGCCTGCCCGGCCTGCGTGCGCGCTTTAACAAGCCGCGATGACCAACAACGCCAGCGTGCGCATGACTGGCCTCGGGCCGGAGGACGTCGAGATCCTGCACGCGGCTGCGCGCGCGATCCGCGATGGCGTCCCTGCGCAGGCAGAACGGCTGCTCGGCACTGTGTTGGCGCGCTATCCCACGCATGCGGAGGCATTGCGGCTGCTTGCGATCCTGCAACTGCATACCCGCCGCGCAGCGCTTGCGGTCAAGACCCTGCACACAGCGCTGGAACACACTCCGGACGACCCATTGCTGCATTGCGACCTTGGCAATGCACTTGCCGCAGGCGGCGACCAAACCGGAGCCCTCTTGGCGTGGCAACGAAGTTGCGAACTGGATCCAGACCAAGCCACGGTCTGGTTCAACATCGGTCGCGCGCACCAGCAACAAGGTGCCACCCGCGCGGCCATCGATGCACTGCGGCGGGCCTGCACGCTGGCAGCGGACTTGCTGCCATCGAAAATCCTGCTGGGTGATGCACTGGTGCACCTCGGTCAGTTCGAAGACGGCGCGCGGCACTATCGCGACGCACTGAAACTGCACTCCGCTTGCGGCGATGCATGGCGAGGCCTGTCCAACATCAAGACCGTGGCCCTCTCCGAAGGGGACGCCGTGCAGCTCTCCATGCAACTGCAACGCCGCGACATAGCCGACAGTGACCGCATCGCGATGGGCCATGCACTTGGCAAGCTGGAAGAGGATCGCGGACGTTTTCCGCAAGCATTCGCTGCCTTCGTGGCCGCCAATGCACTGCAACGCAAGCTGACCCCATGGAGCGCGCAGGCCTTCACCGATTACCTGGCTCGCGTGATGGCGCTGACCCAGGCGCTGCCGTCACCGATCGATCCAACACTTGGCCGCGAGGCGATTTTCATCGTGGGCCAGCCGCGTTCGGGTTCCACCCTGTTTGAGCAAATCCTTGCAACTCATCCCGACGTAGAAGGCGCGGGCGAGTTGCCGGACCTGGGCAGCGTGATCCAGCGCGAATCGCAGCGCAGGCAGATGCCATTCCCTGCGTGGATTCCCCACGCAAGCCCAGAGGACTGGCAGCGCTTGGGCCGGGAGTACCTGCAACGCACCGCGCATTGGCGCAGCGCGCGGCCGCGATCCACCGACAAGATGCCGGAAAACTGGAAACTGGCCGGCGTACTGCGGGTGATGTTGCCGGGCGCCACGGTCATCGAAACGCGGCGGGATCCCCTGGAAACCGCACTGTCTTGCTTCAAACAGCAGTTCTATAACCAACCTCACTTCGCTTGCGATGCGGATGACATCGCCGTGCACCTGCAGGGCTGCGAACGGGCAATGGACCAGTGGCGCGCGCTGGCCCCGGAGCGCATCCACCTGCACCGCTATGAAGACCTGCAAGGCAATCCGGAGACACGCATCCGCGCCTTGCTGGATGACTGTGATCTTGGATTCGATCCCGCCTGCCTTGCCTTCCACACCAGTGTTCGCAGCGTGCGCACGGCCAGCGCCGCGCAAGTTCGCCAGCCCATGCGTATCGACACCGCCCGCGTGCTGCTCTACGGCGCCTTGCTGAATCCGTTCCTGCAGGCGCTGGGCCTGCCGATAGCCTGAACCCGCCCGCCTTTGGCGCTGCCAGCGTTTTGGCGGACAATGGCCGCATGGACAATCTGCTGATCGTTACCACCGGCGGCACCATCGACAAGGTGTATTTCGATGACAAATCGGATTTCCAGGTCGGTGAGCCACAGATCGGGCGCATCCTCGAGGAACTCGGGGTGGCCTTCCGCTTCAACGTGATCCCCATCCTGCGCAAGGATTCGCTGCATATCGATGCCAGCGATCGGGAGCTCATGCGGGCAACGATCGAAGCGCAGGACGCGCGGCACGTGCTGGTCACCCACGGCACCGACAGCATGGTCGAAACCGCCAGGGTCCTGGCTGCAATCGAGGGCAAGACGATCGTCTTGACCGGCGCGTTGAATCCGGCGCGCTTCCGCGGCTCGGATGCGGAGTTCAATATCGGTACTGCGGTCGGCGCCGTGCAGTCGCTCCCGCCCGGTGTCTACATCGCCATGAACGGTCGGATCTGGGACCCGCTGAAAGTACGCAAGAACGTGGCCGCAAACCGCTTCGAAGCCGCCAGCTGAGTTCCTTGCGCGGGTCTGTCTGAGCCCGGCATTGCCGGGCTTTTTCTTGAGCACGCCGTGGACTTGAGTGACTTGTCTCAGCGCCGGGCCATGAAAAAAAAGACCCCGGCCGAAGCCAGGGTCGAGGGTTTCACTAATTGTTTCCAGTCCACCAGGTCGATCGCTCGACCTGGTGCTGGATAGTCAGATCAGTTCGTATCGCCCTTCAGGGTGACGCCCGAGGCGGCCGTGTAAGCACGCACCTTGATGTGGTACGTGGTGGCGGTCGTTGGCGTGAACGTGCAGGTCTCGGAATTGCCCGTGGCATACGGACGGCAGTCGTAGGTCGTGGTGGTCGGCGCAACGCCGGCCTTGACGTACATGTCTGCATCACCGGTGCCACCGCTGATCGTGAAGGTCACGGTGTGGCCTGCGACGATCGGCATGGTGTAGTCCGAGGAGAACGTGCTTGCGGCGAGGTTCGGCAGCGCTACGCCGACGTTGTCGCACAGCACCAGCCCGCCGCAGCTTCCACCACCACCGCCGGCGGTATAGCTACCGGTGATGCTCACGCCCGAGAACGCGGTGTAACCCTTGAGCAACACGTAGTAGGTACCCGCCTGCGCCGTCGCAATCGTGCAGGTTTCGGCAGTGGTGCCGCCTTCTGACTTGCAGTCGTTGACGGTGGTGGTCGGAGCGCTGCCGAATTTCGCGTACAGATCGGCATCGCCGGTACCACCGGAGGTGACGAACTTCAGACCCGTCGCGCCAGCCGGCACGACCAGTGTGTACGTCAACGATGCGCCGGCAGCGCCAGCCTGGCCGGTCTTGGCAACACCATTGGTCAGCGCACCACCGCCCGACGGCGGCGGTGTGGTTGCGCAGCTCACGCCTACCGAGGTGAATGCCGCGGTCACGTCAGCCACGTTGAAGCCAAGATCGCCGGCCGCCGTCTGCACGCCGCAGGCAGCTTGGTTGTAGGTGCTGCTAGCGACCCAATAGGAGCTATTGGCGCGCGCGAAGGCCTGGAAGGCTTTCTTGGTATCCCATCCGGTCTTTGTGGCTAGCACGTAAAACGCCTTGGTATAGACGCCCGAGCTGTAATGCACATCCATACCGCTGGTGTAGTTGGCGGCGTTGTCTATCGATTTGCCATCCAACGGCGGATTATTCATGTACCGGAGTGCACCCGTGCCCTTGAATATTTCGGCACCGACCTTGAAGTCGTTGCTGCCGCGCATGAAGAACTCGGCGGCCTCACCGGCCATGTCCGAGAACGCTTCGTTGATGCCGCCCGACTGGCCGGAGTAAGTCAGGTTGGAGTGCTGCTCGGTGAATCCGTGCGACACCTCGTGAGAGGAAACGTCCAGGCTGACCAGCGGATAGAAGGTGCTGGCACCATCACCAAAGGTCATGGCGGTTCCGTTCCAGAACGCGTTTTCGTAACCGGTCTTGTAATGCACCTTCATCTGCAACTGGAAAGTGAGAGGTGCCACACCCAGATACGCCTGGTACATGTTGTAGATCACGCCACCGAAGTAGTGCGCATCGTTGATGGGCGAGTAGCCGCCGTTGATGGTTTTATAGGTATTGCGCGGGCAGGTGTATGAAAATGCGGTCGTGCTTGTGTTTGTGGTGCCGTTGTTGAGATCGACGGACTTGACGTTGGTATTGTTCATGGTGCAAGTGCTGCCACTCTGCGCCACGTCCAGGAAACCGTAGGTGGTGCCGTATTCGTACTGGCCGGTCTTCGCGTTGCCGCCGGGGCCTGTGCCTACCAGCGCGTGCTGCAGGTTTTCCCACTTCTTGATCACCTGGCCGCTGTTGGCATCGATCAGGATCGTCGGGCGCGTAGCCTGCACGTTCGCGCCATCGGCGAAGTAGCTCACCGCATAGACGAGGTGGCCGCGGCCACTTTCATCAACGAAGACGACGAGATCGGATTTTTCGTTCTCTGTTCGATAGGCGGAGAGGCGGCTGCCGAGATGGCCGCTCTTTCCAGCAGCGAGCGCAGCGGCGCTGGTGATCTTCGGCGTGGTCGAGACGATGTCCTGGTCCAGACCGCCGACCATATTGCCGAACAATTTGCGCACGTTGCCCGCGCCGTCTTCGCTGACCACGATGCCTTCACCGAACACCGGGATGCCGCGGAAAGTCTGGTCATAGCGATAGTTATGCACGCCATGGTCGTCGTGCTTGGCCTTCATCAGCAGTCGCGAGCTCGCGTCCGTACCGATGAACTGTTCATGCCGGCTGTGCGCCATCGCGGCAACACCGCGGTTCGCTGCCACGGCCTGGTACTGCTGCTTGAGCTGGGCGATGTCCCGCTTCTGCAGGTCGAGCTTGCCTGCGGCTTGAGCGCCGGTGGCAATGAGTGTGAGGGTAATGGCGGTTGCAAGCGCAGTAAAACGACGGTCAAGATTCACAGGCGATATCCCCTAAGCGATTTTTGATGAGGCGTGCCGCTGATGCGGCATCGATGTAAGACATGCATCTCGAAATGCTTCCCGCAGGGAAGTCGGCGAACTTGTCCAACAGCTCGCTAGATGGCGCGGGAATGGCTAGAGGAACCTGAACAGTTCCCATCGCAACGGCGAGACTTGGGGAGACCCGCCCAGGCTGTCAAGGCCTACATGGGTATGTCTTCCTTACCAAATGGCATAAGCACCATGAAACCGTAGTCAATGGCGATCCAGAGCCGATTTTCTGGATGCTGCGACGCAGCGTAGGTCCATGTGAAGGTGCGATTTGCCCCAAAAATGTTGCGAGGCATCACAATTCTGCGGCGACCCAAGACGACAAAAAGTGACGCTCAGCGTCTATCACCAAGGTCATGCAGGTGTGAACCTGGTCACGCGAAGGCGCACCGCAAGTACACCTGCTCCTACATCATTCCCGTTTCAAGCCGCGCCACATCCGACATCATCGTGCGGTTCCATGGCGGGTCGAACACCAGCTCCACGTCTGCTTCCGACACGGTCGGAATCAATTCGATCTTGCTGCGTACATCTTCGACGAGGATGTCACCCATGCCGCAGGCAGGCGCCGTCAGCGTCATGTTGACGTCGACCTTGCGCTGGCCATCTTCCTGGGTCGTGACCTGGGCGGAGTACACCAGGCCAAGCTCGACGATATTGACCGGGATTTCCGGGTCGAAACAGGTCCGCAACTGGCGCCAGACCAGGCTCTCGACGTCCTCGTCACTTGCACCGTCGGGCAATTCGATCGGCGCTGGCGGGTCCTTGCCGATCGCATCGGCATCCGGTCCTGCAATCCGCATCAGGTTGCCTTCCACGAAGACCGTCCAACTGCCACCCAGCGATTGGGTGATGTAGCCGATCGTGCCGGCTGGCAAGGTCACCACATCGCCCTGGGGGACCAGCACGGCGGCGCAATCGCGCTCGAAACGGACAGGCTCACTGTTGCGGGAATACATGCAGGCTCACGGCGCTTTGGAATCCGTACCATTCTAGTCGGTTATGTATGATGCGCGACCGCATCCGGATCCGCCATGACCGCAGCCAACCGACTTTCGCCAATGCGCATGCTATTACCGGTGCTTGGCTGCCTGGGTTTCGCTGCAGCATGGGTGTTGCTGGCACGGGTGCTTCAGTCCCAAGTGAGCTGGCTGTCGCCCTTGGCCGCACTGGACGTGGTCTGGATGCTGCAGTTGGGGCGGGTCAAGCCGGGCTGGTTGCGCACGAGCCTTGCGGTTGTGACCACCTTGGCGATTATTGCATTGGCGAACTGGGGCATCGCGGCCACCGAGATTGGCCGCAGCATGGGTTTGCTGCCATGGGAATCCGCGCTACGCCTTGGCTCCGACTACGCCTGGCAGTTGATCCAACTCGCCAACACGCGTGCGGACCTGATCTGGTACGCGGCCGGCTTGGTGCTTGCGGGCGTCCTGGCCCGCCGTTGACACGCCGGGTGGCTGCTCGCGCAGCCAGGTCCTTCAGTGGCCGCCGTCGAGCGCCTTCAACTCGCTCACCAGCGCGCTCGCCATTTCACTGCCATCGCCATAGAGCATGCGGGTATTGTCGGCGTAAAACAGCGCATTCTCGATGCCGGCGAAGCCCGTGCCCTTGCCGCGCTTGATGACGACGGTGTTCTTCGAATTGACCACATCGAGGATCGGCATGCCGTAGATCGGTGACGCCGGGTCGGTCTTGGCGACCGGGTTGACCACGTCATTCGCACCGATCACCAGCGAGACATCGGTGTTGGCGAACTCGGGATTGATGTCGTCCATGTCCGCGATCAGGTCGTACGGCACGCCGGCCTCGGCCAGCAGCACGTTCATGTGCCCGGGCATGCGCCCGGCGACCGGATGGATCGCGAACTTCACTTTCACCCCGCGTTCGATCAGGCGCTGGCTCAGCTCCCAGATCTTGTGCTGCGCCTGCGCTACCGCCATGCCGTAGCCAGGCACGATCACCACGCGTTCGGCATACGCCATCATCGCGGCGACGTCGGCAGCTTCGATCGGCTTCATCGAGCCACCGATCTCCTGCATTTCGCCACTGCTGCCACCGAAATTGGAGAACAACACGCCTGAAATCGGTCGGTTCATGGCCTTGGCCATCAGCTGCGTCAGCAACATGCCGGCCGCGCCC
>JBKJOY010000294.1:0-2578 GCA_046595415.1 Thermomonas sp. | reverse complement strand
TCGCGCTTGTCGACGTCGGCCAGCGAGGGGCTGCAGAACATCGCCGACACCGCCAACCGGCTGGTGGCGCGCATGGACAAGCTGATCAGCGAAGAAAACATCGCCAAGCTCACCGAGACCATCGACCACATCGAACAAGCCACCGGCAGTATCGCGGGACAGCGCGAAGACATCGCCGCGCTCATCGTGAACGCGCGCAAGGCCACCGAAACCCTGCAGGTCACGTTGGCCACCGCGAATGGCTCGCTGAACAAAATCGATCGCAACGTGGTCGATAAGTTGCCCGCATTGATGAGCAAGCTGGATGCCACGGTCGGCAAGCTTGACTCGGTCGCCGGTAATGCCAACGCGATGATTTCCGAAAACCGCCCGGCCCTGCAGAGTTTCGCCAACGACGGTCTGTCCCAACTCGGCCCGACCCTGGCCGACCTGCGTTCGCTGATCGGCGACCTGCGCAGGGTCACCGATCGCCTGGATGGCGGCCCTGCAAGCTACATCCTGGGCCGCGACGCACCGAAGGAATTCGAACCCAAATGATCAAGCATTCATCCCCTGCCAAGGTCCTTGCCGCCGTCTTGTTGCCGGCGATATTGGGTGGCTGCGCCCTACTTGCATCCAAAGTCCCCCCCACGATCTTTTCGCCAGATCCTCGCGTCGAAGCGGACCCGTCCTGGCCCAGCGTCGCGTGGCAATTGAGCACCACCCGCCCCACGGCGCCACGGATGATGGACAGCCTGCGCATTGCGGTCAGTCCGGTTCCGGGCGAGCTGGAGGTCTACAAGGATGCATCGTGGGCGCGCACGCCCACCGAGATGATCGAAGACGGCGTGCTTCGCGCGCTGGAAGACTCCGGGAAAATCCCGGCCGTCGCGCGCCAGGGCAGTGGCATTGGTGCCGATTACCGACTGGTGATGGACCTGCGCGAATTCGAAGCGAACTACGCCGACGCGGCCGTTCCTTCGGCGGTGATCGAGGTCAACGTCAAGCTGCTGCATTCTCATGACCAGACCGTGGTGGGCAGTCGCACCTTCCGCCACGCACAACCGGCCGCGGGCACCGAGATCAGCGTGGTCGCCGACGCTTTCACGCTGGCGTTGGGCGCCACCACGCATGACATCGCCGGCTGGGTCTTGACCACGGGCCATGCGCACGAAATGAGGCATCCCAGCGAAAAGCATTGAGTGCTGCTCGCAACCGCGGACGCGTCGGGATTTGCCGCACCCGCTGAAACCCCGGAAAATCCGGGCATTGGCAGGATTGCCGGAGACATCTGCATGAGCGAAACCGAACAGGATCACGTGGTCGTCGAGCGCGACGTCATGGAATATGACGTAGTCGCCGTGGGTGCCGGCCCCGCGGGTCTGGCATTCGCGATCCGGCTGAAACAGCTGGACCCGAACCTCTCGGTCTGCGTGATCGAGAAATCATCGACCATCGGCGCGCAGATCCTGTCCGGGGCGGTGATCGAAACCGGCCCGCTGGACGCACTGCTGCCTGGCTGGCGCAAGAATCCGCCACCGATCTGCGTCGATGCCACTGATGACGAATTCTGGCTGCTCAACAAGACCGGTGGCCGCAAGCTGCCGGTGCCGCCTGGGCTGCACAACAAGGGCAACGTGATCGTCAGCCTCGGCGCGATGTGTGCCTGGCTGGCGCCACAGGCGGAAGCCTTGGGTGTGGAGATCTACCCGGGCTTCGCGGCCGCAGAAACCCTGCACGATGACGCTGGCGCCGTGATCGGCGTGCGCATCGGTGACATGGGCGTGGCCAAGGATGGTGCGCACAAACCCGGCTACACCGCCGGGATCGATATCCGCGCGAAGGTCACCGTGCTTGCCGAAGGTGCGCGTGGGCATTTGACCAAGCGGCTGATCCAGCGTTTCAAGCTGGACGCCAATAGCGATCCCCAGGGCTATTCGATCGGCATCAAGGAACTGTGGCAGGTCCCGGAAGACCGCGTGTCTCCCGGCAAGATCGTGCACAGTTTCGGTTGGCCGGCCGACAGCCATACCTACGGTGGCAGCTTCATCTACCACCTAGACAAGGGCCGCATCGCAATGGGTTACGTGAGCGGGCTGGATTACAGCGATCCCGAGTACAAGCCTTGGGAAGCCTTCCAGCAATGGAAGAATCATCCAATGGTCAAGCCGCTGCTGGAAGGCGGCAGCATTCTTTCCGCCGGCGCACGCGCGATCGTCACCGGCGGCTACCAGTCATTGCCCAAATGCGACATGCCCGGCGCGCTGCTGATCGGCGACACCGCCGGCCTGCTCAATGTGCCGAAGATCAAGGGCACCCATCAGGCGATTCGCAGCGGCATGCTCGCTGCCGAACACTTGGTCAGCTCGCAGTTCGTGGCGGAAGGTTTCGATGCGAAATTGCGCGCATCGGATGCGATGGATGAACTCCGCAAGGTGCGCAACATCAAACCCGCCTTCAAGCGCGGCCTGTGGTTCGGCATGTTGAACGCCGCGTGGGAAACCGTCACCGGTGGCCTGTCGCCATGGACATTGAAGAACAAAGCGGATTGGTCGTCCTTGCACAAACTTGGCGAGTGCGAGGAACCCAAACGGGACTA
>JBKJOY010000276.1:0-5567 GCA_046595415.1 Thermomonas sp. | reverse complement strand
TATTGGCAACCTTGAACACGATCCCGGCATGGCGTTGCAACAGTGCGCTGAAGGCGCCGTGTGCGCTGCTGGTGCTCATGCCGGAAGCCGTCGTGGCAAACGTTGCAGCTGCGATGTGGGCGGTACGATCCATGCGCTGCGTGTGATCCGGTTGGCGGGCGTTGTGGTTGCGCCCCTCAACCACATGATTCGCAGCAGCGCCGGAAATCTCACACGCATCGACGAACTCCGTTTGCCGCCTCAGCGACCGCCGCCACCTCCGCCGCCCCCACCGCCACCCGAGGAACCGCCGCCGCCCGAACCCGATGAACTGCCTGGTGGCGAGGACGACGACGCGATCTGCGTACTCAAGCTGTTACCTACCGCCTTGCTCAGGCTACCCAGGCTGTCCATGCCGCCGCCGCTGTACCAGGCGATCCCAGCGGTGGCTGCAGCCGCCGCCGCAGCGCCAACGGCGAGGGTGAACTTCTCGGTCCACGCGTCCTCGACCTCCAGGGCCACAGCGTAAGGCAACAGGAACTCGTAGCGCTTGGCATCCAGCACCGGCGGACGTTCACTCGAGCCGCCGATCTCGGGGCCGGGCATGCTGGCCAGTTCATCGCGTTCGGCCACCGCGAGATAACGCTTGAGGCCCTCGATCTCATCCAGCAGCTTGCGGCCTTCTGGCGTTGGTGCGCGTATCAAATACCCAAAAATGATCATGACGGTGAACATGATCAGGAGCACGCCGATGAGCAGTGGAATGCCGGATCCGTCAGCGGCCATCAGCGATATCACGCCGGTAGCGATCAGGATCAGGAATGCCCAGCCCACGCTGGCACCATGGGTCTCGAACATCCTGCCGTCGTAAAGCGCTGCCAGCGACTTGGTGTGGGCGGATTGCGCCGCTTGCATGGTGCTTGCATTGGTATCTGTCAGGATCAGCGGACTGCCGCCTGCGAAGAGCTTTCCAAGCAGCACGCGTTGCGATTGAGGCAGGTCCCCGACGTGCGGCCCGGGCTCGCGCACCAAGGTCCACTCATCCTTCAGGAATTCTTTTTCGCGCTGGATGCGCAGGCATCCGGCCACGGCCAACGCCAGCACGTCGGCGGAGAAGCAGCGGTTGTCGTGGCCCATGCGCTGGATGAAGCGCAGGGATGCAGGCGAATACCCTGCGGGCGGGTCATAACGGGTGATCACGATGCCTGCGTGCGGATCACGGCCAACCGCGATCCAGCGATGGATGCAAAACACGACGAGCAGCAGCAGCCCCGCCAGCGCGACCAGCACGCCGCGGTTGTCATCCAACATCCATTGGATACGCTGCCTTCTCGTGGGTTCCAGGAAGATACCCTTGGGAAAACTGAGCACCACGGTCATGCCTTCGCCAGATGAAAGTGGACGCGTCATCTCCCAATGGGCGTGTCCTGGTTCCGGCAGGCTGGCGATCAAATCCCGGCCCTTGCTGTCCTGCGCGCCGGTGTAACCCTCGGCGGCCAGCTGGGTCACGGGGATCGGGCGAGGCAGGCGCACATCGGCGCTGCCGGATTCAATCGCGAAATCCCAGCCGGTCCCGATCGCGTTCCAATAGAGCTCGTCGTGATCCGCGAAGAAGCCCAGTTGGCGCGTGGCGCGGTAGTGAAGCGTGTAGGTGTATTCCGCCGGCACCGGCAGGAAATCATTGTTGCCGGTATTGATGCGCACGCCATTGGACTTGTGTTCGATGAACCACGGCTCGGCCTGGTCATCGCGAAGCACATCGATGACGTGCATCTCGACCACCATGCTGTTGCCGTACTTGTCTTGGTAGCGTGTCGGCAAATCACGGGTGATCCCGCGACGGATCTGGTTGCCCTCCGCACGCACCTTGATGTGTTCGCGGACATCCAGGCTGCCGTCGCTCTGGATCTGGATGTCGCTGTGGTAGGAGAGGATGCGTTCTTGCGCGAAGGTCGGCAGCGCAAGCAGGAGCAACAGAAGGGTCGCGAGGATTCGCTTCATGGTTGCAGTGCCACCTTGACCGCCGCCCGGCTGTCCGCCTCCGCCTGGAAGAACGCGACATCGCTGAAGCCACCCACCTTCGCAATCACAAGATCGGGGAAGCGCTGTATGCCGTCGTTGTAATCGCGCACCGCACCGTTGTAGAAGCGTCGCGCGTACTGCAATTGTTCCTCGACCTTGACCAGCTCGCCCTGCAACTGGGAGAAGTTCTGGTTGGCCTTCAGGTCGGGATAGGCTTCCTTAAGCGCGATCACGCGTCCCAATGCGTGTTCCAGCGACAATTCCACTTCACCCAGTTGGCCCCGGTTCGTCAACCCCAAGGCTTGGGTGCGCAGGTCCGTCACGGCTTGCAGGGTTGCTGCTTCGTGCCCCGCATAGGCCTGCACCACGCTGACCAGTTGCGGCACCACGTCATGCCGGCGCTGCAACTGCACATCGATGTCGGCCCAGGCAGTGCGCTGCTGATTGCGCAGGCGCACCAACCGGTTGAATGCGAACACGCCCCAGCCCAGCAGGGCGAGCAGTGCGATCGAGAACAGCAGCATCAGGCGGTCTCCGCAAATGGCGTGCACCGATGGTAAACGCTGAAAGCTCAACGAACAGGCCCATGCTCCGGCCACTGCTACGCGCCTGGGCTTATATGCTCACCGCCCGGTAACGACCTCGATCCGCACGTCGCCGATGCGCACGTGTTGCCCGGCGCGGATCTTCGCGGTCTTGCGCAATTCCTGCATGCCGTCGACGGACACACTGCCACCCGCGACCAGGGCTTTGCCGGCGCCGCCGCTCTCGCACAGGCCCACCAGTTTCAGCAACTGGTTGAGTTCGACGAACTCGTGTTCCAACTGGAATTCAATCTGCTGCATGCCGGTTTCGATATGACGAGGGCGCGGCATCGAATGTACTCGATGCCGCGCCCTCGCGGTTCGTGCCGACGGATTTCCGTTGCGATTTTGCCGGCGGAAGCTGGCTTCGCAGAGACGTTCGACCGGTCAGCTACCCTTGTACAACTTCGGGAACAACTCCTTCAGGTGCACGAGTTTCGGCGCATCGTTGATGACGATATAGGGGTAGTTCGGATTGAGACTCAGGAAGTCCTGGTGATGGGCCTCGGCGGGATAGAACGCCTTGAGTGGCTCGACCTTGGTCACGATGGGTGCACTGAACACCTTCGCCGCTGTCAGTTGCGCAATGTAGGCCGTGGCGAGTTTCTGCTGGTCTGCACTTGCTGCGAAGACCTCCGAACGATATTGCGTGCCCGTGTCCGGTGATTGACGGTTGAGTTGGGTCGGGTCGTGCGCTACCGAGAAATACACCTTCAGCAGCTGTCCGTAGCTGACCAGCTTCGGGTCGTAGACCACCCGCACAGCTTCCGCGTGGCCGGTCTGGCCGGTGCTGACGACCTCATAGTGGGCCGTCATCGCGCTGCCACCGGCGTAACCGGAGACCACGTCTTTGACGCCCTTGACGTGTTCGAACACGGCCTCGACGCCCCAGAAGCAGCCGCCTGCGAAGACCGCGACCTGGTCCTTGCCAGCGGCGAGCGGCGCGTCGACCTTGGCATCCGGCAATGCGACCGGCTTGCTGCGTGCGCCCGCCAGGCTGCATGCGCCGACGAGGGCGACCATGGCAAGGGCGAGGGTGGAACGGCGTGCGATATTCATGCGGATTCCTTGGATGATAAAAGACCAGTGTGGTCAAGCGTTCCGTGTTCGGACGATGTGTGTCGGCAGCATCTGCTCAGGCGGCAGTGAATCGAAGCGATGCCGAATTCATGCAATAGCGCAGACCGGTCGGCTTCGGGCCATCGTCGAACACATGCCCCAAATGTGCCTCGCAACGCGTGCAGCGGATCTCGGTGCGGGCCATGCCCAAGGTGCGGTCACTGTCTTCGATGACGTTCTCCTTCGCGATCGGCTGCCAGTAGCTCGGCCAGCCGGTACCGGATTCGAACTTGGTGGCCGAATCGAACAGGGCGGTGTCACAACACAGGCAGCGGAACACGCCCTTGCCGTGTTCGTTCAGCAGCGCACCGCTGAACGGCCGTTCGGTTGCTGCATGGCGGGCGACTTGGTATGACAGCGGCGGTAGCTGCTGTTTCCAGGCGGCATCCGTCTTGATCAGGCGGTCAACGCTCGAAGTACGTAGGCGTTTGCCTGCGTTGGAAAACTCGACGACGGTGACTTTGCCGGGCGTGGTCTTGATGGGCTTACCCGCGGCTTCGCTGCTGCGGGCGCAACCCAGCGCAAGGCCTGCAACGGCCAGCGAACAGGTTGAAAGGAATGAGCGACGCGACAGCGCGCTCTCGGTTTCCACAGCTGATTTGAAGAGGTTCATGTCGATTGATTCGTACGGAGGCAACATTGGTTACGTGGCCTGCATTCTGATGGATGCATGGTGGGCTGATCCTGCGCCCCGACCGTTCATCGGCGGATTGGCCTGCATCGCGCTGCGGCCATGGGCGAGTGCAGGGGCGGGCGTATGCTCGCTGTCCTTTCATCCTGATCCGGAGCCCCGACATGCTTGCCTACGCCACCCTGGGTACCCGTGACATGGACAAGGCAGCTGCCTTCTACGACGAGGTCCTGGGCGTGCTGGGCGCCAAGCGCTTCATGGAGGAACCCGGCTATTTCATTGCGTGGGGCACGACGCAGGATGGTGCCGGCCTCGGGATTTCCTACCCGTTCGACAAGCAGCCCGCTACGGTGGGCAATGGCACCATGGTCGCGCTGGGTGCCAGCAATCGGGAGCAGGTGGATGCGGTCTACGCGAAGGCGATGGCCTTGGGCGGCAGTGACGAGGGTGCGCCGGGCCAGCGCTCGCCCGGTTTCTACGCTGCGTACTTCCGTGATCTGGATGGCAACAAGCTCAACTGCTGTTACATGGGCGAATAAGCCGCCATGGGTTCAGGGCAACGGCACCCTGGCCTTGGCGCCGTTGCCTTCCACCACCACGCCACCGCGTTCGATCGCGAGCACGGTGATAGCCCCGTAGCGGTCGCCTTCGGCCATGCGCTGGCCGTTGAGGATGACAAAGCGCTTCGACGGCACGTCATCCCACATCAGCATGCTCAACTTCACTGGCGGTAGCATCGAGGTGTCGTTGCTGATCGCGCCTGTCGGCGACGTGGGTGGCTGTGGCGGTGGCCGTGCCGGGGCCGTGATCGGTGGCGGTTGCGTGGGCGTTGGCGCTGGTTGGAACGGCGATGCGTGAGCGACTGGATTGGGAGGCGTTGCCGTCATTGCTGGCGGCGGAACGGCTGTTGCGGGCACCTCAAGCGCCTGCACGCTCGCGATGACGGGCAGCCCGGGTTCGATGCGCGGGACCGCTTGCGGCATTGGCAGCGTTGCTTCCGGCGCAACTTGAGACGTTTTTTCGGTGGCTTGCGCCGTCGTGGTCGATGCGGCGTTCGCGGGTTCGCGCCGAGACCACCAACTCGCCAGCACCACCAAGACGGCCATGATCAGCGCCGGCAGCAGCCAAGCCGCCATGCTTCGCGGGCGAGATGCCGGCGTGGGCGGCAATTCCATCGCCACATCCGGGGCCAGACCACGGCGACGCTCGGCTTCGGATTTGCGCAAGGCTTC
>JBKJOY010000170.1:0-6523 GCA_046595415.1 Thermomonas sp. | reverse complement strand
TGGAATGCCCAACTGCACATCGCTGATCGGGTGCCGGGCCAGGATCGCCACGCCGTTGTAGGTCTTCTGCCCCGCGAAGACGTTGCGGTAGCCCGCCGCAAGCAGCGCATCTTCGGGGAACTTGTGATCCTCCATCTTGGTTTCCTGCAGGCCAACCACGTCCGGTGCGAAGTCCGCCAGCCATTGCTGAAGATGCGGCAGGCGCACGTTGAGGGAGTTGACGTTCCAGCTGGCGATCTTCATGCGATGAGTCTCATCGGTCGGCGGCGATGGCACGGCAGGGCAGTGTACAAGCCGGCTAGCCGGACTTTTGGCACTTCCACCAACCCTGGCGCCGGGTAGGCTTGCCAGTTGACATCCACAAGGACCCGACATGAATCGCACCCTGATTGCGCTGGCACTGGCTGGCGCGCTCACCGCAACCGCCTTTGCGGCGACTCCCCACAAGGCATCCCCAAAACTTGGCACGTTCGGCGTGGACCTGAGCGCGCGCGATAGCTCGGTCAAGCCGGGTGACGATTTCAATCGCTATGCCAGCGGTCACTGGTTGGACAGCTATCAGCTCAAGGACGACGAAACCAGCTTCGGCTCCTTCCGCCAGCTCCGCGACGACTCCGAAGTGCAGACCCGGCAGATCTTCGACGCCATCGCCAAGCGCACCGACCTCAAGCCGGGCAGCGATGAGCAGAAGGTGCGTGATTACTACAACAGCTTCATGAATCGTGATGCGCGTAACGCCGGCGGCATCACCCCGCTGAAGCCGGTACTGGACAAGATCGCGGCGATCAACTCGATGCCCGCGCTGGTCCGGGCCTTCGGCGAATCAGACGTCACCGGCACCAACGCGCCGATCGGAGCAGGTGTCGGGCTGGATCGGATGGATCCGGACAAGTACCTGATTGGTATCAGCGTGGGTGGCTATGGCCTGCCGGACAAGGATTACTATCTCAATCAGGACGCACGCTTCGTCGAAATCCGCGCGGCGTACGTCAAGCACATGCAGACGATGCTGGGCTTCGATGGCGTCACCGACGGCAAGGCGCGCGCGGACGCCGTGATGGCGCTGGAAACCGAGCTGGCCAAGGCCAGCTGGGACCGCGCCGAATTGCGCAACCGCGACAAGACCTACAACCTGACCAGGTTCGCCGATCTTTCGAAACTCTATCCCGGCTATGACTGGAGCGCCGCGTTCCAGGCGCAAGGCTTGCCGATCCCGGCCGAAGTCAATGTCAGCACGCCAAGCGCAGTCGGCCCGATCATCGCAATCGTCAACAAGACGCCCCTGAACGTCTGGCGCGACTACCTGACCATCAGTGCGATCAACGGCAACGCCGACCTGCTCAGCAAGCAGATTGATGATGCGGCGTTCGCGTTCAACGGCACCGTGCTGTCTGGCCAGAAGGCGCAACGCGACGACTGGAAGCGGGCCATTGGCCTGGTCGGTGGCGGCGGCGGTTTGGGCGAGGCCGTGGGCCAGATCTACGTTGCCAAGTTCTTCAGGCCTGAATCGAAGGCGGCGATGGACCAGCTGGTCGCCAACCTGCGCCTGGCGCTGCGGGAAAACCTCGGCAAGATCGACTGGATGGGCGAAGCGACCAAGACCGAGGCTTACAAGAAACTCGATTCGTTCCGCCCGAAGATCGGTTATCCGAGCAAATGGCGCGATTACAGCAGCGTCAGCATCACGCCGGACAACCTGATGGCCAACGTGCTGGCGATGCGCAAGTATTACCTCGATGACCAGAACTCACGCATCGGCAAGAAGACCGACCGCGAGGAATGGGGCATGACCCCGCAGACCGTGAACGCTTACTACAACTCGAGCTTCAACGAGATCGTGTTCCCGGCCGCGATCCTGCAGCCGCCATTTTTCGACGTCAACGCCGATCCCGCGGTGAACTACGGTGCCATCGGTGCGGTGATCGGGCATGAAATGGGCCACGGTTTCGATGACCAGGGCAGCAAGTCGGATTGGGCTGGCATCCAGCGCAAATGGTGGACCGACGAAGATCGCGCGCGCTTCGAAACCCGGGTCAAGGCACTCGGTGCGCAGTACGACACCTATTGCCCGGTCGAGAAGGTCTGCGTCAATGGCGCGCTGACCATGGGCGAGAACATCGGCGACCTTGGCGGTTTGTCGATGGCCTACACCGCGTATCACCTGAGCCTGAAGGGCAAGCCGGCGCCGGTGATCGGTGGGCTGAGCGGTGACCAGCGTTTCTTCCTCGCCTTCGCCCAGGTCTGGAAGAGCAAATACCGCGATCAGGCCTTGGTCTCGCAGATCAAGTCGGATCCGCATTCGCCGGGGATGTTCCGTGCGAATGGACCGGTGCGCAATTTCGATCCGTGGTATGCCGCGTTCAACGTCAAGCCGGGCGACAAGTTGTACCTGCCGCCGGAACAGCGCGTGCGCATCTGGTAACCGATTCGCAGATTGTTTGGCGCCATGCAAAAGGCCGGCAATCGCCGGCCTTTTGTTGTTTCAGGATGCTTAGCGCAGCAGCAGCTTGATGAATCGGTCGACTTTGGAATAAGGCGGCTTGAGCAAATCGCTGCCGGCGAGATTCGACTGCCAGAGGATGGGCAATTGCTTGCTGAAGGCGTCGAAGCCGGCACGGCCGTGGTAGGCGCCCATGCCACTGGCACCGATGCCACCGAACGGCAACGCGCTGATCCCGAAATGCAGCAAGGTGTCGTTGATCGTGACGCCACCAGATAGCGTGTTGCCGAGGATCTGCTCGACTTTCGTACTGTCGTTGCTGAACGCATACAGCGCCAGTGGCCGGTCGTGTGCATTGATGTAGGCAATCGCCTCGTCCAGCGTGCGGTAGCTCTTGATCGGCAGCAGCGGACCGAAGATTTCTTCCTGCATCACCTTTGAATCGTCGCCCGGTTCCAGCAGCAGCGTCGGTGGCATCACCCGCTGCGTGGGGTCGGGATGGCCAGCCAGGGTCACGCGTTCGATCTTGCGATCCCGCGCATCGTCCAGGTAACCCTTCAGCCGCGCGTATTGCCCGTCGTTGACCACCCGCGTGTAGTCACCTAGGTTCTCCAGGTTCTCGCCGTAACGCGCCAGCACTTCGACCCGCAGCGCCTTCACCAACTCGTCGCGCTTGCCCTGCGGCACCAGCACGTAGTCGGGTGCGATGCAGGTCTGGCCGCCGTTGAACCATTTGCCGGTGGCCAACCGCGCCGCGGCTTTTTCGATCGGGTAGTCCTCGCAAATGATGGCAGGCGATTTGCCACCGAGTTCCAGCGTCAGCGGGGTCAGGTTGGGCGCGGCCGCCGCCATGACCTTGCGGCCAATCGCGGTCGAACCGGTAAATACCAAGTGATCCAGCGGTAATGCAGAGAACGCCGATGCCACATCGGCGTCACCCAACGCCACCGCGACCCGCGTGGGCGGGAAGACGTCCGCTATCAACTTGCGCAGGAACTCCGCGCTGCGCGGCGTCTGCTCGGAGGGTTTCAGGAACACATGGTTGCCGGCAGCAATCGCAGTGGCCAACGGCACCAATGCCAGGTTGATCGGGTAGTTCCATGGCGCGATCACGCCGACCACACCGACGGGCTCCGCGCGTAGTTCCGCCCGCGCCGGCCAGAACTTGATGCCGACCCCCATTCGCTTCGGTCGCATCCAGCCACGCAGGTGCTTGAGCAGGTGGTCGATCTCACCGAGCACGGTCATGCCATCGGCAATCAGCGACTCGTGTCGTGAGCGTCCGCCGAAATCCTCGGAGACGGCGCTGGCCATGTCGTCCAGCCGCCCTTTCAACGCGCTGCGCAGGCGCGTGAGATCGTCGCGGCGTTGGGCCTGGTCCGGCTTGCGTGCCTGCCAGCTGTCGCGCAGGCGTGACAGGGTCGGGGCAAGTTCGTCGATGGTGGTGGCTGAGGTGTTTTCCATACGGCGAAGTATATTGGTGGACACCGATCAGTGCCGTGACAGGAAACCAAGATGCACTTGCGCCCCTACCTGCAACAGCTGCCGAGTGTCGGCGAACGCGTCTATGTCGACCCGGATGCCACCGTGATCGGCGACGTGGTGCTGGGCGACGATGTCTCGATCTGGCCTGGCACGGTTGTGCGCGGCGACGTCAATTTCATCCGCATCGGCGCGCGCACCAATATCCAGGACGGCAGCGTGGTGCATGTCAGCCACGACGGACCGCACGCCAAGCTGGGCGGCTTTGCGACCGTGATCGGCGAAGACGTGACCATTGGTCACAAGGCGATCATCCACGCCTGTCGGATCGAGGATGCGGTGTTGATCGGGATGGGTGCGATCGTGCTGGATGGCGCGATCATCAGGACGCACGGCTTCGTCGGTGCGGGCGCGTTGATCGCGCCCGGCAAAGTCGTCGGCGAGGGCGAACTCTGGCTCGGCAACCCCGGCAAGAAAGCCCGGATGCTCACCGATGCCGAGATCGAGGCGCTGTATTACAGCGCTGGCCACTACGTGCGACTGAAGGATCAGTACCTGTCGGCTGGCTGACGCATGCAGGGCGCGCCGAGGCGCGCATCGTCAGTCCGCAGTGACCAGGGACGCGGCATGACCGCTGAGTTCGGCGAAGATCGGATTCGTGTCGGGGCGCACCCCGTGCCAGAGCTTGAAACTCTCCGCGGCCTGTTCGACCAGCATGCCCAAGCCGTCGATGGCATCGTGACAGCCGGTTGCGCGCGCCCATGCGAGGAACGGAATCGCGGCTTCGCCATAGCTCAAGTCCACCGCCACGGTGCGGCGACCTGCCAGCGAGGTCGGCAGCATCGGCAACGCGCCATTGGCAAGCGATCCGCCGCGACTGGCCGAGGTCGCATTGATGATCAGGTCGAACTCACCGGTTGCAGCCACGTCGCCCAGGTAACGCGAATGCACGCGGCCCGGCAGGCCGAGCATGTCGACCAAGGCATCGGCGCGTTCGGTGGTGCGGTTGACCACGAACAGTTCGCCGATCCCGGCATCCAGCAGCGCCGGTGCGATGCCGCGCGCGCCACCGCCTGCGCCCAGCAACAAGGTGCGGCGTGCGCGCAGATCCAGGCCATGGCGATCGGTCAGGTCACGGACCAGGCCGAGGCCGTCGGTGTTGTCGGCGTGCCAGCCGTCGTCTGTGCGCACCAGTGTGTTCGCGGCACCCACGCGCCGGGCGCGTTCGCCAAGGCTGCTTGCCAACGTTGTTGCCATGCCTTTCAACGGCAGGGTGATGTTGGCGCCGATGCCGCCCGCGTCGGCGAATGCCTGCAAGCGTGACGCGAACTCGGCTGGCGCCGCTTCGATCGCCACGTAATCCATGTCGATACCGATTTGCCGGGCGAATGCGGCGTGGATCCGTGGTGACAGCGAGTGGTCGATCGGGCTGCCGAATACGGCGAAATGCTGGGTCATCAAAAACTCCTGTGGATGGCGTTCAAGCGTCCTCGCGCAGCCAACGGGCGGCGTCGAGTGCGAAATAGGTCAATACGCCATCGGCGCCGGCGCGCTTCATGCTGGTCAGGGCTTCCAGCGCGCACGCCCGCTCGTCCAGCCAGCCGTTTTGCGCAGCCGCCTTGAGCATCGCGTACTCGCCACTGACCTGATAGACGAAGGTCGGCGCGCCGAATTCATCCTTCACCCGGCGCACGATGTCGAGGTACGGCAAGCCGGGTTTGATCATCACCATGTCCGCGCCTTCATCGAGGTCCAGCGCGATTTCACGCATGGCTTCATCGGAGTTGGCCGGGTCCATCTGGTACGTGTATTTATTGCCCTTGCCGAGCGCGCCGGCGCTGCCGACCGCATCGCGGAACGGGCCATAGAAGCTCGATGCGTACTTGGCGCTGTACGCCAGGATGCGGGTATGGATGTGGCCCTCGGATTCCAGCTCGGTGCGGATCGCACCGATGCGGCCGTCCATCATGTCGCTCGGCGCGACCACGTCGGCACCCGCGCGCGCATGACTGAGTGCCTGCTTGACCAGCGCTTCCACGGTTTCGTCGTTGACCACATAACCGCTGTCATCGACTAGCCCGTCCTGACCATGGGTCGTGTACGGATCCAGCGCGACGTCGGTGATCACGCCCAATGCCGGGAAGCGCGCCTTCAACGCGCGAATGGCACGCTGGCAGAGGCCATCGTCATCCCACGCGGCTTCTGCGGTCAGCGATTTCGCCTCCGGCGCGGTGACCGGGAACAAGGCGAGGGCGGGCACCCGCAACTCGCAAGCGGCTTCCGCGACACGCAGCAACTCGTCGATCGAGACCCGTTCGATGCCGGGCATCGACGCGATCGCGTGGCGGCCTGCAGGCTCATGGACGAAGACCGGGTAGATCAGGTCATTCGCAGTCAGGACGTGCTCACGCATCAAGCGGCGCGAGAACTCATCGCGGCGCATCCGCCGCGGTCGAACGTAGGGATAGCTCATGCCTGACAGTTTACGCCCGCACAAAAAAACCGGCGCCCTTGCGGACGCCGGTAGGTGTTGCAATCACTCCAATTCCTGCACCAACGGGCAGGCCGTGGAGCTATCTGGTTTCAGCGACCGTACTGGTC
>JBKJOY010000271.1:0-5144 GCA_046595415.1 Thermomonas sp. | reverse complement strand
CCCAAGCCCGAAGACCTGGAACCCGCGCAGGCGCTGTCACCGGAACAGATGGCGAAGTTGCCGAGCAAGGTCCAGCGCTGGTTGACCCGGCAAGGCCCGTTTGAGTTCCGCCATGTCTATCCGCGCGACGAACTCAAGCCGCCCAAGCGCCCGCCGTTCCAGCAGGTCTGGTTTCGCCTCTCCGAGCGCGTGGGCGATGCGCCCGAACTGCATCGTGCGCTGCTGGCGTATGCCAGCGACTTCCATTTGTTGGGCACCGCGACCTTCCCGCACGGCATCAGCTACTACCAGCCAGACGTGCAGATGGCCTCGCTCGACCACGCGCTGTGGTTCCACCGTCCCTTCCGCGCCGATGAGTGGCTGCTGTATTCGATCGACAGTCCCAGCGCGCAGGACGGACGCGGACTCGCTCGTGGCCAGATTTTCGACCGGACTGGGCGCTTGGTGGCCAGCACCGCGCAGGAAGGCCTGATCCGCGTGGTCGGCGCCGACAAGGCCAATACCCCGCTTCACGCGAAGGGCTGAGCATGCGTCAGGTATTTTCCAGTCCCCGCCTCGAAAACGTGGAAGCAGTGGCGGAGCTGCTGCGCAAGGAAGGCATCGAGATACGGATCAGCGATGGCCGTTCCTACCAGGGCAACCGTCGCAGCAATTTCAGTTATCGCGATGGCACCGAATCCGGCAAGCAACCCGCAGTGTGGATCCTGAAAGCGGACGACCAACCGCGCGGACGCCAATTGCTGCGCGATGCCGGCCTGCTGGACAGCACGCGCGCAGGCGAGAGCACCTATTTGCCGCTGTCGACCCTGCATGACAAACGGGACCAAACCGAGCGCAAGCGCAGTGCACGGGTAAAGATGCGGATCGGCTTGCTGGTCCTGATCGTGGTGGTCAGTGCACTGATCTGGTACGCGCGCCGTGACGTCCCGGCAGTCCCCGCCAACAAGGCGCCTGTCGCAGTCACGCCCGCCAAACCGAAATACCCGTCACCCGCGATCATCCCGCAGGCCGATGACCTGGAGATCTATCGCGCTGACGTACCCACTGCGCTGGCCAAGCTCTTGGTGGAAAGCGAGATCGCAAAAGCAAAACCCGCCCAGGCCTGCATCGCGATCGACGGTGCCGACCCTGCGCCGCAATTCGTCGAATCGCTGGTGCTTGGCAGTGCGACACAAGCCTTCGCCGCCAGCGATTGCCCGAAGGACGCGTCATGGAACATCGCCATCAACGAGTACATGACGGATGGCTCCGGGCGCGGTCACGTGCAACTGACGGCAGGCGGCAACACACGGAAGGTAGAAGCCGAACGCGACGGCAACCGCTGGGACATCCTCTCGCGGCGTTGAGATCGCGCGCATTGAAACGACAACGCCCGGATTGACCGGGCGTTATGCAGTTACAGCAGTGTCAACGGATCACTGCCCGGATGCCGGCATCCTGGCATCGTCCATGCGATGGCCGCCCATGCCTGGTCGCATACCGCGCACCTTCGGCTTGAACGCATCGAACTCTGCACGCGTCAGCGCGCCATCCTTGTTGCTGTCCATCGCGTCGAACGCCTTGCCGGCAAAGGCAATCTTCTGCTGGTCGGTCGGCGCCGTGCGTGCATTCGGCTGCTTGCCTGCTGCTTGTGCATGGCGAGCCCATTTCTCGCGCCGTTCGGCACTGCGTGCACCCTGTTCGACGATGAACTCATCGCGGGTGATCCGGCCATCACGATTGGCATCGGCGCCCTTGAAGAACTCGGCGCGCTGTTGCGTCATCCTGGCCTGCATGTCGGCTCGATCCAGATAGCCGTCCTTGTTGATATCCATCTTGTCGAAATGGTCTGCCACCCGGGCTTTGCCGGCCATCGCCTCGGTGCGGCTGATGCGGCCATCCTTGTCCGTGTCCAAGGCCATCATCCGACCATGGCCACCTCCCATTGCTCCGCGATGGTGCCCGCCACGCATCTGTGAGCGCTCGTCGGCACTGAGCTTGCCATCCTTGTTCACGTCCAGCTGCACGCGCTGCGTGGTGCGATCAGGAGCCGCCTGCCGGGCCTGTGCAAATGCCGCCGCCGAGACCAGCGCCAGTGCGACCCCAACGGACAGGACCTGCGCGCGCTTCATGGAAGCGATCTTCATGGAATTGTTGTGCATCAGTCATCCTTTCGGGAACCGGCATCGACCGGAATGTCACTGGAAACGCGGCACCACGACGGCGGTTGACAGATCTGGTCATCGCGCAGCTGAACGGCGCTGGCGTTATCCTCGAACGATGGGCACCAACGCTGACAACTTGCGCATGTTCCGAACCGGCAGCCACCCCTGCGGCTACTGGGCCGACCGCGAAGCGCGGGATCTGGTGCTGGATCCCCGCGATCCACGCTTGGCGAGTCTCTACCCGATGGCGCTGGATTGGGGTTTCCGTCGCTCCGGCGACATCATCTATCGCCCGGCCTGCGCGGGTTGCCAGGCGTGCGTGGCAGTGCGCGTGCCGGTTGCCGCGTTTAAACCCGACCGCAGCCAGCGTCGCTGCCTGGCACGCAACGCCGATGTCGACGTGCGGATCGTGATGCCGGAGCGCACCGACGAGCACTTGGCGCTGTATCGAAAGTATCTTTCCGCACGCCATGCCGGTGGCGGCATGGACGACCATGGCGCTGCGGAATTCGAGCAATTCCTGATCGGCTCGTGGAATGACGGGCGGTTCCTGGAACTGCGCGAACACGGCACGCACCGCCTGCTCGCGGTCGCCGTCACCGACTTGATTGAAGACGCGGTGTCGGCGGTCTACACCTTCTACGATCCCGACGAATCCGCGCGCGGGCTGGGCACGCTCGGTGTACTCAAGCAACTCGAATGGGCTGCACGTGATCACCGCACCCACCTGTATCTGGGGTACTGGATCGCGGGCCACGCCAAGATGGATTACAAGCGTCGCTTCCAGCCACTGGAAGGCTTCGACGGTCGTAGTTGGCGGCGGTTGCAGGACTGATCACTCGTCCGACGTGGCCACTGGGAGGAAAAGGGGTCAGAGTGAATTTCCTGCCGGGTTGCTTCGTTCACTCCTGATCCTGATCAGGAAACTTCACTCTGACCCCTTTTCAGCCACCGGTTTCGACGCGGCCTCCTCCGCACCAACATCAGCAGGTGGCAGGCCCGGCTCCACCAAAACATGTGAAGCCCGGCTGCGGTCATAGAACCCGAACTCGGCATCGCTGCGCGCGGACACGATCATCCGCACCATGTTGCCCGGCACCATCAGTTCCAACGCGATGTCATGGCCATCGTTGGAGCGTCCCTGCAAGGTCATCTCGATGAATGCACCACCGGTGTCCACTTCGCGACATGGCACGTGCACGCCCGCGGGCCCGTCCTGCAAGTATGGCTTGATCGCATCACCCAATGCTTCAAGCGCGGGCGGGAAAAAGAAGACGGCATAACCGGCGGACTCGTTCATGGGCTCGGTGTTCTCATCCTGATGGCGGGGCCAGTGTCGATACGATCAGACATCGGCGGATTGCATGGACATGTTCGATTTTCGAGTGTAGCCGAGCGCATGCCTCCCTTTGTGGGACTGTGCCGCGTCCTGCGTCCATGCCATCCTTGATGAATGCCGATCCCCCCTGTCCTGCGGCTGCTGATCCTGGCCGCACTCGCTGCGTGCGTGCCGGGCTGTGCGCCCGCACCGTTGCCGTTTGCGCGGCTGGCCGGGCTGATCACTGGCCCGGCGTTGGATGAAGTCAGCGGGTTCGCAGCTTCGCATGCGCATGACGATGTGCTGTGGGCGATCAATGACGGCGGCAATCCCGCGCGCCTGTATGCCCTCTCGCTGCGTGGCAAGAAGCTGGCGCAATTCGAGGTCGAGGGGGCGAAGAACATCGACTGGGAAGACCTCGCCAGCTTCGACCTCCACGGCAAGCACTATCTGCTGGTGGCCGACACGGGCGACAACGGCGGCAGGCGTAAAAACATCACCCTGTATGTGTTCGAAGAGCCGGTCGCGCTGGCAAACGCCAGATTGCGCCCGGCCTGGACGATCCATGCGCGCTGGCCGGACGGGCCTCGCGATTGCGAAGCGGTGGCGGTGGACGCCGCGGCCGGCAAGATCCTGCTGATTTCGAAGAAACGCAAGCCTCCCGAACTGTTCGTTTTGCCACTGGCCAATCCAGGCCAGTCATGGCGCGAGCCCCGTCGGGTGGGACGGCTGAGCGACGTGCCGGAGGCAAGCGCGGATATTCAACGCAGCGACCCGACCGTGTCCAAGCTGTTCGGTCAGGTCACCGCCGCGGATGTCTCTCCCGATGGCCGCACGCTGGCGGTACTGACCTATGGCAGCGTGCTGTTTTACCGGCGCGATGCCGTAGAAGACTGGGCCGCCGCGGTTGCCCGTGCTCCGGAAACACATGACGTTCCCCTGATCCCGCAAGCCGAAGCGCTGGCCTGGAGTGTCGGCGGAGGCGGACTGTATGCCAGCGGCGAGTTCAGTCCGGCCCCGATCTTCTACCTGACGCCCGAGCGCTGACGTCCAGGGGTGGCGTGAAGCCACATCGCGTCGTGCACATGTCTGGACATGCAGTTGTCCGCGACCGACCGTTCATCGGAAGCCACTTGAACTTGTGATATCACTTTGATATCAATATCGCGCACCCACCCTCTGGGCCTTGACGCGAGAACGACCATGAAAGAAACACCGCTCCGCTCCCTTCCCGGCATTCCGATGCTGCTTGTGCTTTTCGTCGGCATGCTGGTCGGCGTCTACCTGATCATTTCCGGCGCGCAGGCACAAGATGGCCTGTTCGTCGCCGCTGGCGCACTACTGGCGCTGGTGTGCGGTTTTTGCCTCATCGGCCTGTACATGGTGGAACCCAACCAGTCTTCGGTCCTGAGCCTGTTCGGCAAATACGTCGGCACCGTCCACGAGAACGGACTGCGCTGGAACAACCCCTTCTACGCGAAGAAAAAAATCAGCCAGCGCGTGCGCAACTTCGAGAGCGGCAAGCTCAAGGTCAACGAACTCGATGGCAGCCCGATCGAAATCGCTGCAGTGATCGTGTGGCAGGTCGTGGATTCGGCGGAAGCGGTCTACAACGTCGATGACTACGAAAGCTTCGTGCACATCCAGTCGGAATCCGCGCTGCGCACGAAGCTTTCGTAGTC
>JBKJOY010000198.1:0-5539 GCA_046595415.1 Thermomonas sp. | reverse complement strand
CAGCGCATCAAGGCGCGCGGCGATGCCGGCCTTGTCCACCGGCGCGGCGTGTTCGCGCAGGGCGTAGGTGCGGGTACCGCTGGCGCGCCCGGCCACGCGCAGCAGGCCGCGGTAATGCATGCCGTCCAGCAACTGGGTACTGGCATTGGAGGAGCCGCCGAACCAGTTGGTGGTCTTGCCGTGGGCGAAGTGCGCATCGACTTCGCGCGGATGCACCACGCCGTGCTGGGCCACGAATTCGCGCACGGCGTGCGCCTGCTTCCAGCGCGCCGGCGTCCATGTTTGTGTCGCACTGCGCGGATGCATCAATGCATGGTGCGCGCGCGGCAGGAACCCATAGTTGACGAAGAGGTCTTCTTCAAGCGCCAGCCGCGGATAACGCCGCTCAAGCTCACCGGCTCGGTAGTCGAGCACGCGATGACGCAAGGTCAGGTCTTGCGCACGCGCCGGTGCGCGGATCGGATCCGCCTGCACGAACCCCAGCTTGGTGATCGCGCGCATCAACGTGGTCGGCTTGAACAGGGTGCGCGCCACGGCATAACGACGAAGATGGTCGAGGGTGATCGGCATGGACGACATGATGCTGGAAATAGTGCCAGGGACGATTTCGACAGGATGCGCGCGCGTCACCGGGAACAGGTAGCAGAGTCGATGTTTCAAAGTTGAGCCGGTATTGAAACTTTCAGCGAACAGGTCGACTCTGACGCTTGTTCTTGAACACGCCGAGCGTCGCTGCTTGGGGCCTGCATATCCCGCTTCATACCTTCATCCGAAGCCCATCATGAAGCGACCCGCCATCCTCCTGACCGCGCCAGCCTTGCCGGTGTTTTGCTGGCCTTGCCTGCCCTGACTTCCCATGCCGGTGCCGTCACCGAAACCGTCCACCTGGTCGTGACCGGTGGTTCGCATGCAGGTGCGTGGGATGCGTCATCCGACAGGGGCGGCTGTTCGGCAGGGTTGACCGGTCCGGGTTCGTTTGGCAATCAGCTCTCGCAACCCAGGCACGCTGATCAGAACAAGTTCAACAGCCTGCAGCTGATCATCCCCGATGCGAATTAGGCGGCGGCAGGCGCGCAGGACTTCATGATCCTGTTCCGCTTCGGCCCCTTGATTGCCACGAACAGCGAATACACCATCGAAACGCGGCCAACGGAAGCCAAGAAGAAAGGCAGTGGCCTGGTGACCGTGGCCGACAAGGACGCCACCGTGAAGGTCAGCTTCAACGCGACCAGCGCCGAAGGCCATAGATTCGTGGGAACGATCGATTGCAGATCAGTCATGCGCCGCTAGCCGGTCGGGCCGGTGCCCAGTCAAGCGGCCACCCGGGGCGCGGCGTCGGGTGAAGAAAACGTCGGGTGACGTCTCGTTTCGAACGCGCACGGAAATGGCGGGCTTCGGCCTTCGGGTCGGGGGACAGCACGCTGTCCCGGCAATGCCGCACAAAGAAAAACCCCGAGCGTTTCCGCCCGGGGTCTTCATACCGCTTACGCGGTGACAAGCGTCGAGTAGAACTTACTCGGCCTGGACTTCTTCAGCTTGCAGGCCCTTCTGGCCCTGCGCAACCTTGAACGACACCTTCTGGCCTTCCTGCAGCGACTTGAAGCCGTCGCCCTGGATGGAACGGAAGTGGACGAACAGGTCGTCGCCGCTCTGCGGGGTGATGAAGCCGAAGCCCTTGGCGTCGTTGAACCACTTGACGGTACCGGTTTGACGATCAGACATGTTGTTACTCCTTGGAACAGTTGAGGGAACACGACCCCGCCTAAAAGCGGTGCCGAGACTGTATCGAGCAAGGGGTAACGCGAGCGATGGAGCGGATCGTCTGGACAGGTCGTTTCCAACCTTGAAACCTGGTGATCTTTACGCATCGGAGCCACGATGTACCGTGATCCCGCTTTGAACAGTGCCGACACTCTACCGCACTTTATGGCCCGAGCGTGAATGGGAGGTGCCCAAAGCTGCAGCACGGATCATTTCGCCGTGATCAGCCTGTCACCCAAGTGGCGAACGACATCCAGATAGTTGTGGTCGTCAGCGCCAGGCGGAGTGGCCAGGACAGGATGATCAGGCCGGCGCCCCATGCGAAGGCGGGATGCAGTCTGCGGTGCTTGATGGTGTCGTAGGCGACGCAGGCGAGCACCAGCAAGATCGTCGTACTGAAGTAGGCCACGATTCCGGCCCGGTGCCAGGCATCCACAGGTACGCGGGCGATTGCGGCCGTCAGCAGGCCCACGCAAGACAACAGCATCAGACGCTTGTGGATGTCGCTGCGATGCCTGAACGCAAACCCGCACCCCACCAGCAACGCAAACACCACCATGTCCGCCAGCGGCACCACCAGGAACACGAGCGGCGGCGGGCCGGGCGAATGGCCCAGTCTGGCCGCGGTGATGGCCACCATTGGGCCGACGATCAGGATCGCCAACGCCAACAGGGCGCCACCTACTCCCAGGCGTCGATGCAGGTCGGTGCGCCGGGCGGCGACCAGGCGCGTCTGCACAATCAACAGGACGAACCATGCCGTCATCAGTACGCCATGCAGCATGAGCAGCCCGGTCAAGGGCGGCGACCCGAGTAAGTCCTTTAGGTAAAATGTTCTGGCAAATCCTGCGAAAACAATTGCAAAAGCGCCCAACGGCGCCCAACGATAGAGCGGGCGGTCCGCTGCTAGGCGGGGACGAATCGACATGTGGGTCGCTCCTGTGGCGGTGATCGCCTCAGAGCAGGAAACGTCCCCAGGATGTGGGAGCGGCCAAGGATCGTCTTCAGAAGAGCGATTGAACAGTGGTCGGGCAGGAGCCACTCGCCTCAAGGCTCCGCTGTCAAACAACCGCAAAGAAAAGAGCCGGAGGTTCCGGCTCTTTCTCCAACTCTATTTGGACAGGTTTCAGGACCGGTCGAAAATCACTTGCAGACGCGGATCACCGTCTTGTAACGCTCTTGGCGATGACGCTGGATCTTGTGACCTGCAACGCCGCCGGCGACTGCGCCGCCAATCGTGGCGAGATCCTTACCCTTGCCGCCACCGATCTGGTTGCCGATCAAGCCGCCGGCAACGGCGCCGAGGACGGTGCCAGTGACGCGATGGGGATCCTTGAGCTCGCGGGTGCGATAGACGGTTTCATTGTGGCACTGGGTGCGTGCTTCAACGGTCGGAGCCAGCATGACAGTGGACAGGATCAGGGCGGCAAAGATAGCGGGCTTGCGTTGCATGGGGTGTGGCCTCCGGTAAGTGACCCAACTGTATGCCTCGAAAGCGTGGCGTGCGTGCATGGGGCGTCAAAGTCGCTCCGGTGAGTCAGTGGGCAGTTAGCAAAGACGCCATGCACTGCCTAGGGTTGCAGCTCGCTTTTGGATCATTCAGCGCTCGTGCTGCAGGAAGAACCGCACCATTTCGGCAGACGCATCCGGGCCTTGCGGGTCGGTGTAACTGCCACTCGCGCTACCGCCCATCCATGCGTGGCCAGCGCCATGCACGCGCCAGTCTTCCACGACGCTTCGGCCCGAAGCGTCTTGATAGATGGTGCGCTGGTAGCGACGGCCGCCCGCGGCGGTGCCGATTTGGTGTGTCGATGTTGGCGTCGCGTCCCCGCCGAAGCGAGTCTGCTCTGCCACGATCGCAAGCGCATTGGCCGCGGTCACGGTGTGGTCGCTGTCGCCATGGAACACAATCGTGGGCATGACGCTGCCGGCGGCGGGCGTTGCATTTCGGCTGGCGCCAGACGCGCCGCTACGCATTGCCGCGAACGCCGAACCCATGTCGTGTGCCGCGCGATAGGGCAAGCCGGAATGCGCGCCGACCGCAGCGAATAGCTCGGGATAGGTCTGGCCCAGCACCACCGCCATGGCGGCACCTGCCGACAACCCAGCCACGTAGATGCGATCTACGTCCACGCGGTACTCGGCTCCAATCTGAGCGGTCATGCCGGCAATCAACGCGGGCTCACCGCTGCCGCGCGCTTGATCCTGTGGGCGGAACCAGTTCCAGCACCTGGAGCCGTTCGCGTTCGCGGACTGCGCCGGATATGCGACCAGGAATCCGTGAGTGTCGGCCAGTGCATTCATTCGCGTGCCTGCCGCGAAGTCGTCAGGCGACTGCGTGCAGCCGTGCAGCATCACCAGTAACGGTACCGTCGTGTTCGAGTCAGCACCGTAGCTCGCCGGCACGTAAAGTTTGTAGGCAAGCGTGCCGGTCTGGTTGGCGAATGTTCGGGACAGGAAATTCCCTTGCGCTGATGCGCTTGATCTAGCGTGGCCCTCATCGGGCTTGCCGGATGCCGGGGCGTAGTTGTGGTCTTGGATCGGCACTTCTGCAGGTGCGCTGCCGAGTAAGCCAGCGCGGGCAAGCGCATCGTCGATAACGCCCGTGATCTTCCCGCCTCGCTCTGTCCCACGTCCCAGGCCCGCCGAGGCGAGTGAGTCGTTGATGATCTTCGCGACATCTATCTTTTGGGCGTTTGCACCAAGGGGCGCGCGTGACGATGGCTTCGAATGCAGTCGTTCAAGCAATTGGTTGACGAACTTCAAATGTGTAGCCCTGTAATGAAGGGAGGGCAGCGCCAAACAGGTTTGTGCACTGCACCATATGTGGGCACTATGGCGCTCGAAGCGTGATTGCCGCATGACTACGGATTAAAGTTCGCCAAGGCCCCGAATTTCTTGAGCTGTTGCATGACAACGACCCGCCAACCACCGTGGAAACGCCAGAGTCCGCCTACCGTGTCGAAGGGCGCGCCGCTGACCGAAAAACAGAAGGCCGCTGCCCGCCAGCGCGCTGAGGAAGCTGGTCGCCGCTATCCCAACCTGGTGGACAACATGTGGGCGGCACGGCAACCCAAGTGATGGCTGCCCGTCAAGCGTCAAGCGCGTGGCGCAATCGGCAAACCCACTAACCGCCTTTAATGCCCGGTGCAAATACAGGCGTCAGAATCGCGATGCGTGCCCAGTAGTTCGGCCAGTGACTTGCTTGACTGGCTCAAGCCAATGATCTCCACCTCGGGCGCGCCTCGCGTGACGAGTCAGGACAATACAAATGATTTTGCTGCGCGTGCTCAGCACACGTGGTGCTGAAAGGCACGCCGGATGTCAGTTGATCGCTTCCTCTACACTTTCCGACGGATTGGACAGTCCATTTCCGCGGTCTAGATCCAATGTGGCATTCGATTCCGGCCAACCGCCCACCCGCACATCAAGTGACGGGCCGGCAATTCGGGTTGAAGATGGCAAACCCGTTTCATGCCGGCAAACAGGAGATCCGATGAAAACATTCTCTGCATTGGCAATCGCGGCCCTGGTCCTTGGCCAAACGGGTTGCACCAGCAATCGCACGCAAGGCATGGCGACCACCTGCCAGTCTCTTCTCGAGCAAGATGACACATCGAGCGACAGGCGCTTCATCCGCGAGGCCGACCAGCAATTGGCGTCGTTGAACATGCCGTCGAACAAACTCACCCGTGCATTCCGCGACATCCAGGACAAGGACGCCTTGATCTACAAGCCGCAGCTGGAGCAATGCCTGCTGATGCTCAAGTCACGCCAG
>JBKJOY010000147.1:0-8512 GCA_046595415.1 Thermomonas sp. | reverse complement strand
CCTGCCAGTCGAGGAAGTGGCCCGAATCGTCCAGCGTTGCGGCATCCATTACCTGCAGCAGGCCGCGCGCGGATGCATCGATCTCCACGGTGGCGCCGCTGCCGCCCATCTCGGTTTGCACCCAGCCGGGATGTAGCGCAAGCACGATGATCTTGCGTTCGCACAATGCGTTTGCCAGCTCGACGGTCAGCATGTTTTGTGCTGCTTTGCTGCTGCAGTAACTCGGCGAACGGAATTGGGTGCAGCGGCTGATCGAGCCCATCGCCGAGCTCAAGTTCGCGATGCGTGCGCCAGCTGCCAACAACGGTGCCAAGGCCTGGCTGAGCATGAACGGGCCAATCGCATTGATGCGAAAACTGTCTTCGAGGATTGCGGCGTCGATGTGGCCGAAGCGTTCACCGGAATGCAATACGCCGGCATTGTTGATCAGCAGGTCGATAAAGCCGTCGTCTGCAAGTACCAAGGGCAGCTCGCGGATCAACTCGGCGCGCGATTTTTCCTGTGCGACATCCAATGGCAGCACATGCAGGCGGCCAGGAAATTCGCCCGCAAGCATGTTGAGTGCAGTGGCCTTGCCCGGATGCCTGCAAGTGGCGATGACGTGATCACCGCGTGCCAGCAACTGGCGGACGAGTGCCAAGCCGATGCCTCGGTTGGCCCCGGTGACAAGGCAATGGTGATGCATATGAGCTCCGGGGGTGACGTCTGGCTTAGTGTATCCAAGCGGCGTCAGCGATAGCATTCGGGGTTACGTCCCCCGAATCGCTGGAGCTTCCGATGCGCTTGTTGCAACCCACTGCCCTTGCTCTTGCTTTGTCCACCGCGTTGATCACCGGCTTGCCGGCACCTGCCGCCATGGCCGCGAGTGCTGCCTCAGCAACCGATGCGAAATCAGGTGCGATCGACATAGCCACCGACAGCTTCACCCTGCCCAACGGGCTGAAGGTGATCGTGCATAGCGACCACAAGGCCCCGATTGTCGCCGTCAACATCTGGTACCACGTGGGTAGCAAGGACGAACCGACAGGCAAGACCGGTTTCGCGCATCTGTTCGAACACCTGATGTTCAACGGTTCGGAAAACCACCCCGGCGAATACTTCGAACCGTTCGAAAAAGCCGGCGTGTCCGATATCAACGGCAATACCTGGCTGGACCGCACCCAGTATTTCGAAACCGTGCCGACCACGGCCCTGGACATGGCCTTGTTCATGGAATCCGACCGCATGGGCCATCTGCTGGGTGCGATCGACCAGAAGACCCTGGACGAGCAACGCGGCGTGGTCCAGAACGAAAAACGCGAGGGCGAGAACCAGCCGTACGGGCGCGTCGGTGAACTGGAGTTGGCTGACACCTATCCCGCCAACCACCCGTACCACCACGACACCATCGGCTCGATGACGGATCTGGATGGCGCGTCGCTTGACGACGTCAAGACCTGGTTCCGCAACTATTACGGCGCGGCCAACACGGTGTTGATCCTGTCCGGCGACATCGACGTGGCCACGGCCAAAACCAAGGCGCTGAAGTATTTCGGCGACATCCCGGCGGGCCCGCCGGTCGCGCGGCAGGCGCATTGGGTTGCGCAGCGAACGGTGTCCAGCCGCGCCAGCATGGAAGACGTGGTCGCGCAGACCCGCGTCATCCGCGAATGGAACATTCCGGCGCGCAGCGAGCGTGAATTCATCCTGCTCGACCTCGCCGCCGACGTCCTCGGCGGTGGCAAGACCTCGCGGCTGTACCAACGTCTCGTGTACCAGGACAAGCTGGTCGACAGCATCAGCGCCCGTGTCAGCCCGTTCGAGTTGGGCAGCCAGTTCGAGATCCAGGCAGACGTCAAGCAAGGCGCGGACCCGGCGAAGGTCGAGGCGGCCATTGCGGATGAGTTGCAGAAATTCCTCGCCACCGGGCCAACCGCCGATGAGCTCGAGCGAGTGCAGGTGCGCAACCGCGCCGGCACCATTCGTGGGCTGGAAAGCGCATTGGGCAAGGCGCAGATCCTCGGTGAAAGCGCGCTGTACCTCGGCGGGCCGGACGGCTGGAAGCGCGGCTTCGCCTGGAACCAGGAAGCCAAGCCCGCCGACGTGCAAGGCGCGGCGAAAAAGTGGCTCCGCCAAGGCGATTACACCTTGACTGTGCTGCCGACCAAGGTCGCGCCGAAGGACACTGATGTCGTTGGCCTGCCGGCGTCGAAGGCACGGCCGGCGGATATTCCCGGCGCGTCCACCGCGTCATTCAAGACGGTCGCCACCGACCTGGATCGCAGCAAGGGCGTGCCTGCCGTCACCAGCTTCCCCGACCTCACCTTTCCCAAAGTCGAGCGCGGCCGGTTGGCGAACGGTATTGAAGTGGTGCTCGCCCAGCGCCATTCAGTACCGACGGTGAGCCTGGCCCTGCAGTTCGATGCCGGTTATGCCGCGGATGCGGGTAGCAAGCTGGGTGCGGCCAGCTTCACCACCTCGATGCTCGATGAAGGTACCGCGGCATTGGACTCGGTTCAGATCGCCGCGCGGCGTGAACGCTTGGGTATGAGCTTGTCCACCGGATGTGGGCTCGATTCCTGCACCGCAAGCGCGAACATCCTCACCGCCAACCTGGTGCCGTCGCTGGCGCTGCTTGGCGACGTGGTGCGCAACCCCGCGTTCCGCGAGGCCGACATCGAGCGCGTGCGCGCGCAGTGGATCGCCGGCATCGCGCAGGAGAAATCACAGCCCGTCGGTATCGCGCTGCGCACCTTGCCGCCGCTGCTGTTCGGCGCCGGCCACCCGTACGCCATCCCGTTTACGGGGAGCGGTACCGAAGCATCGATCAAGTCGCTGACCGCCGCCGACCTGCGCGCATGGCAGGCGGCGTGGCTGCGTCCGGACAATGTGCGCATCCTGGTCGCGGGTGACACCACGTTGCCGGAGATCACCCGTCAGTTGGATGCCGTGTTTGGCAACTGGAAGGCACCGGCGGTCGCGAAGGGCCGCAAGACCCTGCCGCATGTCGCGGACCAGGAGACGCCGCGGGTCTTCATGATCGACAAGCCCGGCGCGCAACAGACACTCATCCTGGCCGGTGAGCTGGCACCGCCTGCCACCGCGCCCAACGACCTGCAGATCGAGACCATGAATGGTGCATTCGGCGGGGTGTTCAGTTCGCGCTTGAACATGAACCTGCGCGAAGACAAGCATTGGGCCTACGGCGCGTACAGCTTCAGCCAGCAGGCGCTCGGCCAGCGGCCATACATGCTGTATGCGCCTGTGCAGACCGACAAGACCACCGAATCTGCGGCCGAGTTGCTCAAAGAAGTGAAAGCGATCAATGCCGACCGTCCGCTGACCAGCGCCGAGATCACCAAGATCAAGGACGGCAGCGTGCGCAGCCTGCCGGGTGCCTATGAAACCGCCGGCGCGGTGCTGGGCGCGCTGGAGTCAAACGCGTTGTATGGCCGCCCCGATGATTACGTGACCACCCTCAAGCAGCGCACCGAAGCACAGACCGACGACGAGGTGCGGGCAGCAGCCAAGCAGGTGGTCCGGGCCGAACCGCTGACGTGGGTGATTGTCGGTGACCTGTCCAAGATCGAGGCGGGGGTGCGCGCATTGGATCTGGGCAAGGTCAGCGTGATCGATACGGATGGCAATCCGGTCACCAAGCCTTGATCGTTTGAGTGCAACCACCTGTCCGCGATGCCGGCGTGGGTCGGCATCGCGGACCTTGTGTTTTTGCAGTTTTGCGATGGCGCAAAAGCGCGTGGACTAGGTCAAACGGGAGTCGTTTGGTGTGCCGGACGGCATCACCATCGGTGGGTGAATGGTAAGCGTGTCCCGCAGCGTGGGATGCCCCGGCGTGTCTCGGACGGTAAGATCGGAATTCTTTGCCGCCTCGATCTGGAGTTACGCATGCGCTTGTTCCGTCCCGCTGCACTCGCCCTTGCCCTGACCACCGCGCTGGCCGCCGGCTTGCCTGCAACTGCCGCGCAGGCCGCCGATGCGCCGGTCGTCGACATCGCCTATGACACCTTTACCCTGCCGAACGGCTTGCGGGTGATCGTGCATACGGACCGCAAGGCGCCGATTGTCGCAGTCAACATCTGGTATCACGTCGGCAGCAAGGACGAGCCCAGCGGACGCAGCGGCTTCGCCCACCTGTTCGAACACCTGATGTTCAACGGGTCGGAAAACTATCCGGGCGAGTTCTTTACCCCGTTCACCCAGGTTGGCGTGACCGGCCAGAACGGCACCACCAATTCCGACCGCACCAACTACTTCGAAAACGTGCCGACCACCGCGCTCGACATGGCCTTGTGGATGGAATCCGACCGCATGGGTCATCTGGTCGGTGCGATCGACCAAGCGACGCTTGATGAGCAGCGCGGCGTGGTCCAGAACGAAAAGCGCCAGGGCCAGAACCAGCCCTACGGCCAGGTCTGGGATGAGCTGGGCAAGGCCATGTATCCCAAGGGCCACCCGTACCACCACAGCACCATTGGCTCGATGAACGACCTCAACGCAGCCAAGCTGGACGACGTCAAGAATTGGTTCCGCACTTGGTACGGCCCCAACAACGCGGTACTGGTGCTGGCAGGCGACATCGACCTGGCCACCGCCAAGGCCAAGGCCACCCAGTATTTCGGCGACATCCCGGCCAGCCCGAGCATGGCCCAGCCAAAGATCGACGTGGCCGCGCACACCACCGACACCCGCGGCGAGATGACCGACAGCGTGCCGCAGTCGCGCATCTACCGGATGTGGAACGTGGCTGAATTCGGCCAGGCGGAGCTGGACCAGCTGCAAGTGCTGTCGAGGATCCTGGGTGGTGGCAAGTCGTCGCGCCTGGACAAGCGCCTGGTCCACCAGGACAAGCTGGTCGACAGCGTGAGTAGCGAAGCCTATGGCTCGCAACTGGGCTCGAATTTCCTGATTACTGCCGATGTGAAGCAAGGTGTCGACGTCGCCAAGGTCGAAGCGGCGATCGATGAAGAGCTGAAAAAGCTGCTCAAGGACGGACCGACCCAGGATGAATTGGAGCGGGCGCGCACTGTGCTCAAGGCCGGCTGGATCCGCGGCGTGGAACGCATCGGTGGCTTCGGTGGCAAGGCCGATGCACTCGCCGAATGCGCCACCTACACCGGCAACCCCGGCTGTTTTCGCGACAGCCTGAAAGCGCTGGACGACGCCACCGTGGCCAACGTCCGCGCGGCTGGCAACACGTGGCTGGGTGCCGGCAAGGGCAGCCACACCTTGGTCGTCAATCCCGGCAAGCGTGTCGACGTTGCAGAAGACCCGGCCGGTACCCCGCCGCCGTTCAAGCTGGCGAAGGCGGACCCCAAGTACAAGACCGTCGCCACCGGTGTGGACCGCAGCAAGGGCGTGCCCAGCACGACGAGTTTTCCCGACCTCAAGTTCCCCAGCCTGCAGCGCGCGACCTTGGCCAACGGCACCCGGTTGATCCTCGCCGAGCGCCACGATATCCCGGTGGTGCAGATGAGTTATCAGTTCCAGGGAGGCTATGCAGCCGATCCTGCTGGCAAACAGGGCATCGCCGGTTTCAGCAATTCATTGCTGGACGAAGGTGCTGGCGATCTCGACGCGCTGGCATTCGCAGACCGTGCAGAAACGCTGGGCGCGAACCTCGGGACCGGCGCTGCGTTGGATAACAGCAGCGCATATCTGTCGGCGCTGCGTGAGAACCTCGATCCGTCGGTGGCCTTGTTCGCCGACATGCTGCGCAAGCCGCGCTTCGACCAGACCGACATCGACCGGGTCAAGGGCCAGTGGATCGCCAGCATCAAACAGGAAAAGGCGCAGCCCAACGGCATGGCGTCGCGCGTGCTGCCCGGCTTGATGTATCCCGCCGGCCATCCGTACGCCACCCCACTGAGTGGCAACGGCACCGAGGCATCCATCGCCAAGCTGAGCCGCAGTGAGCTGGTGGCCTTCAAGCAGCAGGCGATCCAGCCGCAGGGCGCTACGTTGGTTGTCGTTGGCGACACCACCCTGAGCGACATCGTGCCGGTACTGAATAAATACCTCGGCGACTGGAAGAGCTCGGCTGCCAAGACCGTTGCGACCACGATCCCGCTCGTTGCCGGCAAGACCAGTCCGCGCGTGTTCCTGATCGACCAGCCCGGAGCGGTGCAGGCCAATATCTTTGCCGCCGAACTCGTCCCGTCCAGCAAGGATGCCGGCGCGACCTTGTTCGACATGGCGAACATGGTGATTGGCGGCGACTTCACCGCGCGCTTGAACATGAACCTGCGCGAGGCCAAGCACTGGTCCTACGGTGCGCGCAGTGGTGCCGGCGGTGCGGTGGGCCAGCGCATCTGGCGGGTCAGCGCGCCGGTGCAGATCGACAAGACCGCCGAGTCCGTCGCGGAGATCCAGCGTGAACTCGCGGCTTACACCAGTGGCAAGCAGGGCGCGACCGCGGATGAGCTGCAGCGCATGCAGAAGATCCTCACCCTTAGCTTGCCCGGCGCGTATGAGACAGCCTCGTCGGTGATGGGCACCATTGCCAGTAACGTGCTCTACGGTCGCCCGGATAATTACGTGTTCCAGCGCAAAGCAGAGATCCAGGGCATGACGACCGCGCAAGTGGATGCGGCCGCCAAGGCCATCGACCCGAACGCGCTGACCTGGGTGGTCGTGGGTGACCTGTCCAAGATCGAACAGCCCATCCGCGCGCTGAAGCTGGGCCCGGTGCAGGTGATCGACGTCGACGGCAACGTCAAGAAGTAAGTGGCGCCAAGCCGCACCACGTCGCCTTGTGCGGCCACGCGGAATGGACCATTGATGTGAACCATTAAGACGCACCGGGCGACAATCCGGTGCGTTCTTCTTTTGCCATTCCAATTGGGGGTCCCGATGCGCCTGTTGCCAGTGTTTGCCGCCGTCATCCTGATGGCCGGACTGTCCGGTTGTACCTTCGTGCACATGGCGCCGGGGGCCAGCACGGTAAAGGTCCTAGCTTCTGCGCCGACCGGTTGCGACAGGCGCGGCGAGGTCGATGTCTCGGTCAAGGATCGTCTTGGCCCCTACGCACGCAGCGAGTCCCAGGTCCGTGATGAACTGGAAACCCTTGCCCGCAATGAGGCGCCCGGCTTGTCCGCCGACAGCATCAGCCCGTTGACCGCGCCCAATGACGGCGAGCAGCGTTGGGAGATGTGGCGCTGTGGCTGAGAGGGGATTTCGAGCGGCGCAGCCGCGAGCCGGCGAACGCCCGCCGGCATGCAAGCCGGTGGGCAGGGCACGCTGAACCAGCGCCTGGAGCTTGGCCGCACGCACGCGCGCCAGCGCGCGTAAGCAGTTATTCTGTCCAGTTCCTGTGTGTCTGGATTGCCGCCCCATGCTGTTCCAACATGTCGCCATTGCCGGTCTGGCCCACGTCGATGCCCCGCGTCGGCTCAGCTCGGACGAAATCAACACCCGCCTGAAGCCCACCCTGGATCGCCTTGGTATTCGTACCGACGTACTCGGGGACATCGCTGGCATCCACGCCCGCCACTTGTGGGAAGAAGGGGTGCAGGCGTCTGACGCGGCCACGTTGGCTGGCGTCAAGGCGCTGGCCGATGCAGGTATCGACCCGGCGCGGGTTGGACTGCTGGTGTCGACCTCAGTCAGCCGCGATTACCTGGAGCCGTCGACCGCCAGCATTGTCAGTGGCAATTTGCAGATGCCCGACACCTGCCAGAACTTCGACGTCGCCAATGCCTGCCTGGCCTTCATCAATGGCATGGACATCGCCGCGCGGATGATCGAGCGCGGCGAGATCGACTACGCGCTGATCGTCGACGGCGAAACCGCCGATCTGGCTTACGACAAGACCATGGCCCGCATGCTGGCCGAAGACATCACCGAGGAACAGTTCCGTAGTGAGCTGGCCACGCTGACCCTGGGTTCCGGCGCTGCCGGCATGGTCATGGCCCGCTCCGAGCTCGCGCCGGGTGCACCGCGCTACCGTGGCGGCGTGACCCGCGCCGCGACCGAGTGGAATGGCCTGTGCCGCGGCAACCTGGACCGGATGGTCACCGATACCCGCATGTTGCTGATCGAAGGCGTCAAGTTGGCCGAGAAGACCTTTGCCGCCGCCAAGCAGGCGCTGGGTTGGGCGGTCGAGGAACTCGACGAGTTCGTGATCCACCAGGTCAGCCAGGTGCACACGGCCGCCTTTGCCAAGGCAATCGGCATCGATCCGCGCAAGATCCTGACCATCTTCGGCGAATACGGCAATATCGGCCCTGCATCGGTGCCGATCGTGCTGTCAAAGCTGCGCGAAATGGGACGACTGAAGAAGGGTGACAGGGTTGCGCTGCTGGGAATCGGTTCCGGTCTGAACTGCTCGATGGCGGAAGTGGTCTGGTGACCCAACGCGCGTGATGGATGTGGCGCGCTTCCCCGACTATCCCTTCACCCCGCGGCGCTTCGATGTACGCCCGGGCATCGCGATGTCTTACCTGGACGAAGGTCCCCTGTCCGATGGCGGCAGCGATGCCGAGGTCATTGTCATGCTGCACGGCAATCCGTCGTG
>JBKJOY010000356.1:0-3684 GCA_046595415.1 Thermomonas sp. | reverse complement strand
AGTCGAAATGCAGCCGCAGCGGACCCGATGTTGCCTGCGCAGCCGGCAGGGCGGCCAGCATCAGGAAAAAAATAATCAGGCGGGTTCGCATGCCGTGCTCACAAGTGATGAGGGAATCTACAAACAGATGCGGATTGCCGACGCAGGGTTTATGCGGTGATGCAAAAATCGGCGGTGTGATGGAAGGGCAGGGCGTGGACTAGCGGTTGAAGTGGCACGTCCAACGGATGCCATACCGCGACTTCAGCAGGGCTTACACGGCAACCAAATCCACGTCGCGCTTGGTGATGCTGAGGTAGGTCACGAGTACCACGATCACCACGAGGAATACCACGCTAGTGCTGGTAGTGCCCAAACCCAATCCTCCGTTCGCCTGCGACTGTGACAACAGGTCACCGAAAGAGGCACCCAACGGCCGGGTGAGGATATACGCCAGCCAGAACGCCCAGACCTCGCTGATCTTGAACACGTAGTAGGCAATGGCAACTGCCGCGATCCCGCCCGCGAAGATCAGGCCAGAGACGAGGTAACCCAATGCCCAGCTTTCGCCGACCAGGTCGCCTGCAGCGGTGCCCAGCGCGAAGGTGATGAGGATCGCTGCCCAGTAGAACAACTCACGCTTGCGGGTCACGATGGTATGGATGGAGAGCGTACGTTCGCTGGCATACCAGGCCGCGAAGACGGCGATCAATGTCGCGCTGAAGGCCAGCGTGCTGGTCAGCAGCGGTACCCCGAAGTTGTCGGTCAGGTTGTCGGTGATCAGGGTGCCGACGATGCTGATCAGCACCACCGCGACCCAATACAGCCAGGGGATGTAGCGCCGTACCGACATCTGCGCCGCGAGCGCGGCCACCAAGATCCCGCCCATCAGCCAGGATGTGGTGGTGAGCCCGAGCTTGACGTTGAAGATCAGGAAGTCCGCGCCGGTCTCGCCGACGGTCGTGGCCATGATCTTGATGATCCAGAAGAACAGCGTGACTGCCGGTACTTTGTTGAGCATGCGCATGGCGGAGTTTGGCGATGCGATGGGCTGGGACATACCGATCCTCGGGGCTGGGCTGCCGGCGACGCTATGCCGATGGTGGTTATGGTTGCGAGAAATCTGTCTCAGCCAATCATCCCTCGGCCGGAATCGCAAACACCACCACCAGTAGCGCAATCACGATGCCGATGGCATACAACGCAGCACGTCCCTTGCGACCGAGCCGCCCGAGAGTTGCGAGGCCAAGGCCAAGATCACGAGTACCGGCATCACCAGTACACCGAGCGGGGCGAGCATGTCGATGATCGCGGTTTCCCCCGCCGCCTTAACTGGGCAGCTCGCCGCTGAAGTACTGCGTGATCAACAGCATGAAGCGGTAGTGGATCGTGGCTACCAGCCCGACGCGCCAAGCTCTTCCACCGCACTGAACGCCGAATGCGTACCTGATGAATCGTTCGCCACGCCGGTGGCGAAATAGGCGACACCGGTGCCGCGTTCGCGGTCGATCCATAGTCCACTGACCAGGCCATACGCATTGCCGCTGTGGCCGATGCGCTTGCGGCCGTCGCCGAACAGATCGTCGCGGCAGCGCTTCCCGTCGCCACTGGCAAGATGCTGCATCGCCAGTCCATAGCTGCAGAAGAAACCACCACGGTTGGGTTCGTCGGCTTCGCCGATTTCGCCATTGCTGCCATCCCAGGTCCATACCGGCGTGGCAAGCGTGCGCACTGATGCGGGCTTGAGGATACGCACGCCATCCAGCGTGCCGTCGTTGAGCAGCAGGCGGCCGATCTTGGCGAGGTCGCGCACGGAAATCCGCAGGCCGCCTTGCGGCGAGAACAGCGCGCCATTGGTGCCGGGTGTCGCGCGGGCGAGGTCGCAATCATCGCCTTCGGCCACGATCACCGGGCACTCCGGGCGCTTGCCATGCAGGTCGTCTTTTTCCGCTGCGCCCTTCGCGTCGTACAGCACCACGGCGCGTGCAATGGCGGCATCGCTGCAGCCCGACCAGTTGAAGCAGGCATCCAGTTGCAGCGGTGCCAGCACCAGCCGCCGCATCAACACGTCGAAGCGCTCGCCGGTGGCGCGTTCCATCAGTTGCGCGACCAGCGGGAAGTTGAGGTTGGTGTAGCGAAAGTAGGTGCCGGGTGCGTGCGCGGCGTCCCACGCCTTCGGGTCGTTGGTGATCGAGGTGATGGGACTGCCGAGTGGCACGTCCCAGTAACCGGCCCCGTCGGTCAGGCTGGGGGTGTGCGAGGGCAGCATGCGCAAGTTGATCTTGCGCTCCGGGAACGCGGGATTGCGCAGCGTGAATCCGAGTTGCTTGGACACGTCGGCGTCGAGATTCAATTTGCCTTGCTCGACCAACCGCATCACCCCGATCGTCGTCACCAGCTTACTGATCGACGCGATCCGCGCCGGGTCATCCACCGTGATCGCGCGACCGGCGGCGACGTCAGCCATGCCTTGCGCCTGCACGCTGTCGACGCCGTTGCGATCAAAGGTGATTCGCACACGGGCGACAGGTTCCGCAGCGTGTGCAACGCCACACGCCAACATCATGGGAAACAAGACCAGGCGAATGATGCGTTGCATGGCTCAAACTCCGATGAGGCTTGCTGCAGGAATGCCAAGGTTGTGGTGCAGCTTGCGGATCATGTCGATGGTGAGTCCGCGCTTGCGGTTGAGTACCTCATACACGCGATTGGGCTGGCCAATGGATGGCACCAAGTCCTTGATGGTCAGGCCGCCTTGCTCCATGCGAAAACGAATGGCCTCGATGGGGTCTGGCGCCGCGATCGGGAAATGCTTGGCCTCATAGGCTTCGACCAGGGTCGCCAGGATCTCGAAACGATCCCCTTCTTCGCTGCGGGGCTGGGGCTCATCGTTGAAATAGGCAGACAGCTCTCGCAGCGCGCGCTTGTAGTCGGTCTTGGTGCGGATGGGATGGATGTTCATGCGTCCTCCACGGTGGCGGCATCAAGGCGGTCGTATTGCGCGTGCGTGCCGACGAACTTGATGTAAACGGCTTGGAATCTATATGCCACGGCCAAGACCAGCCGATAGTCATTGCCCTTGATATTGAACACGACGCGGTTATGCCCTACGAAGCTGGCACTGGCGTAATGACGTTTGATGTCCTGCGGTGTTCTCCACTGGGCATGCCTGGCTTCGTCATGCCAAGCCTTCAATGGCTGCTCCGCATCCGGATGTCGCGCCCGGAAGCTGCGCAGTGTGCTTACGGCCACGACTTTCATTGGATTCTAGGATAGTCCCGTAATGGGACTAATGCAAGAGCAGTGATGCCAGGAATTTTGAGCATCGAACTGCGCGTAGCCTTCAATGGAAATCCCGCGAGCCCGCCGGCAGTTCGCCCAGCAGGTGGCTCATGTCCTGCAGGTCTCGCGCGATCAGGTGCTGCACGCCATCCACGGATTCCCAACGGCCGCGCACAGCCATCAGCCGGGCACCCAGCAAGGCCTTGCGCCGGGTCAGTGCCAGGTCACGCCAAACCACCACATTCACCATGCCGTGTTCGTCTTCCAGGGTGACGAAGACGGTGCCGTTGGCGGTGGCGGGGCGCTGGCGCTGGGTGACCAGGCCCGCCGAATATGCGCCGCGCCCATGCGGCAACCCGCGCAGCTGACGCGAATCCAGCAGGCGCTCGCGTTGCAGGCGCTTGCGCAGCAGGGCCAGCGGAT
>JBKJOY010000251.1:0-7291 GCA_046595415.1 Thermomonas sp. | reverse complement strand
GGATTGGCCAGGGCTATGACGTGCATGCCTTCGGTGACGGCGACCACGTGATGCTGGGCGGCGTGCGTGTGCCGCACGAACGCGGCGTGCTGGCGCACAGCGATGGTGATGTCGTGTTGCATGCGTTGTGCGACGCGATGCTCGGCGCGCTGGCACTTGGGGACATCGGCAGGCATTTCCCGCCTGCCGATCCACAATGGCAAGGCGCTGACAGCCGCGTGTTCCTGCGGCATTGCGATGCCCTGATCCGTGCTCGCGGCTGGCATGTCGGCAATACCGATATCACCGTGGTTTGCGAACGGCCCAAGGTGGGTCCGCATGCCTTGGCCATGCGCGAGGCGATCGCCAGCGACCTCGGTATCGATGCGGGTGCGGTGAGCATCAAGGCCACCACGACCGAGACGCTCGGCTTTACCGGCCGGGGCGAAGGGATTGCCGCACAGGCGGTGTGCCTGTTGCTGCGCAATGACTGAAACGGACCTCGCCCATGCGCATGGCGCGCCCGTGCTGGACGCGCGCATCCGCACGACGGCGGACGATTTCCGGGTCGATGAGCTTGCTGCGTTCGATGCCAGTGGCGTGGGCGAGCACCTGCTGCTGACGGTCGAGAAGCGCGGCATGAATTCCGCGTTCGCGGCCAAGCGCATCGCGCAGTGGGCGGGTGTGCCGGAATCGGCGATTGGCATTGCCGGGATGAAAGATCGCCATGCAGTCACCGTGCAGCGCTTCAGCGTGTGGTTGCCGAAACGCGTCGCGCCTGACATCGATAGCTTGCAGTCCGACGACTTGCGTGTGCTAGAACATGCGTGGCATGCGCGCAAATTGCCGCGTGGTGCGTTGGCGGGCAATCGGTTCGCACTGGTGCTGCGTAGCGTCGTTGGTGATCGTGCGGCGATCGATGCGCGCTTGCGGGCGATTGCCGCGCGCGGCGTTCCCAATTATTTCGGCGAGCAGCGCTTCGGCCGCGGGGGCGGCAATGTGGCGAAGGCGTTGGGCATGTTCGCTGGCCGCCGGGTCAAGCGCGAGGAGCGCTCGATGCTGTTGTCGGCTGCGCGCTCGGAGTTGTTCAACCGGGTGCTGGAAGCACGCGTGGTCGCCGGCAATTGGGATGGCGCGCTTGAGGGTGAGGTGTGGATGCTCGACGGCAGCCGCAGCGTGTTCGGGCCCGAACCCTTCAATGAATCATTGCAAATTCGGCTTGCAGACTTCGATATCCATCCCAGTGGACCGCTCTGGGGTGAAGGCGATTTGCGCAGCATGGGTGAGGCAGCGGCCTGCGAGTTGGCTGCGCTCGAAGGCGACACCGCGCTGCGTTTGCGCAGTGGTCTGGAGCAGGCGCGGTTATCACAGGAGCGGCGGGCCCTGCGCATGCGGCCGGGCGCAATGACGTGGACCTGGCTGGACCAAGACGCGCTCGAACTTCGCTTCGAGCTGGCACCTGGTTGCTACGCGACCACGGTGTTGCGTGAACTTGGTCATGTGGTCGACGCGGCCGCTTTGAATGTGGACTCAGCGCCGCTCGAGTAATACCAAGACCGCGCCCGTCCCGCCTTGCGCGGGCGGCGGCGAATGGAACGCGAGCACATCCGCACGATGGCGGAGGATGCGGTCCACCAGGTTCTTCAAGACCGGCAGGCGTTCCTCCGAATTGCGGCCCTTGCCATGCACGATGCGCACGCAGCCGAGTCCATGCGTGCTGCAGTCGCGCAGGAACTCGCGCAACATCGATTCCGCGATCCGCGCCGGCAGACCGTGCAGGTCCAGCTCTTCCTGCGCCGCATATTCGCCGCGGGCGAGCCGCTTGAGCAGCATCGGCGAGATCTCCTCACGGCGAAACGAGAGCACGTCGCCGGATTCCAATGACGCAACCACTACGTGGCGGAATTCCTCGCGTGCGGCATCTTCATCGCGACGCGCCATTTTCGCCGATGGCTTGGGCTTGGGCGCTGCGGGTGGCGGCGGCGCGGCCGGCAATTCGCGCACCTTGCCGCGATCCGCGCCAATGGCCTCGCGGAACAGGCTGGCATCATCGCGATCATCAGTGTCTGGCGGGGCCTTGCGCATCTGCTCAGGGTATCCCAGCCCGAAGCCGGGATCGGCATCCGTTATCATGGCCGCATGCAGAAATTCTTGAAGTCGTAAGCCGCGATGCGGGTACTTGTCAGCAACGACGACGGCGTCGACGCCCCCGGCATCCGCGCGCTTGCGCAGGGCTTGCGCCAGGCTGGTCATGAGGTGCTCGTGGTCGCTCCTGACCGCGACCGCAGCGGCGCCAGCAATTCGCTCACCCTGGATGCCCCGATCCGGGTGGTACGCCTGGACGCGCAGACCTGGAAGGTGTTCGGCACGCCGACCGATTGCGTGCACGTCGCGCTCAGCGGAATGCTGGAACTTGAGCCGGACATCGTGGTGTCCGGCATCAACAACACCGCCAACCTCGGTGATGACGTGATCTATTCCGGCACGGTGGCGGCGGCGATGGAAGGCCGTTTCCTCGGCCTGCCTGCGGTGGCGATGTCGTTGGTGACTGCCGATCACAAGGGCCAGCATTACGAAACAGCGGCACGCGCGGCGGTGGAAATCATTGCGCGGCTCAAAGCCGAGCCACTGCCGGCCGACACCATCCTCAACGTCAACGTTCCCGATCTGCCGTGGAATGAAATCCGCGGATTCAGGACCGGTCGGCTGGGTAACCGCCATCGCGCCGAGGCGTGCACGCCGCAAAAAGATCCACGCGGGCGCCAGTGGTGGTGGATCGGTGCCGCAGGCGCCGAGCACGACGCAGGTCCCGGTACCGACTTCCACGCGGTCCGCGATGGCCACATCGCAATTACCCCGATCCATGTCGACCTGACCCGTTACCAGGCGCTGGAGCAGGTGGCGAGCTGGGTCGATGGTTTGGCCTCGACCCTGCAGTCCGATCAGGCGGAGCGGTCCTCGTGATCTCGCGTTTGCGCCTGCAGGCGGCGGATGTCGGCGTGGGCATGACCAGCCAGCGCGTGCGCGACCGGTTGATCGAACGTTTGCGCAGCAATGGCATCGATGATGAGCGCGTGCTCAATGTGATCCGCACCGTGCCGCGCCACCAGTTCGTGGAAGAAGCGTTCGCGATGCGCGCCTACGAAGACAACGCATTGCCGATTGGCCATGGCCAGACGATTTCGCAGCCGTGGGTGGTGGCGCGGATGACCGCGGCGCTGCTGGAACACGGCATGCCCAAGCGAGTGTTGGAAATTGGAACGGGTTCCGGCTACCAGGCGGCTATTTTGGCTGCGCTTGGCATAGAAGTCTTCACTGTGGAGCGCATCGGCGACTTGTTGCGCATCGCCCGCAAGCGTTTCCGTACGCTGGGCCTGCATGTGCGCAGCAAGCACGATGACGGCCGCATCGGCTGGCCGCAAGAGGCGCCGTTCGACGGCATTATCGTGACTGCTGCGGCGCCGGCCCTGGTCGACGCACTGACTGCGCAACTCGCCGTTGGCGGGACGTTGGTGGCGCCCGTGGGCAGCGCATCGGAGCAATCGCTTTTGTGCCTGCGCAAGGACGCGGATGGCGTCATCGAACAGCGCGACCTGGCGCCGGTGGTGTTCGTGCCGTTGCTGTCCGGGCTGGTGGACACATGAAACTGTTCGGGCCGTTGTATGAGCGCGCACTGGTGTGGTCCCGCCATCCGAAAGCGCCTGCGTTGCTGACCGCGCTGAGTTTTGCAGAAGCCATCGTGTTTCCGGTGATGCCGGAAGTGATGCTGGCGCCGATGTGCCTGGCGCAGCCCAAGCGCGGCTTCTGGTTTGCAGCGCTGAGCCTGGCGGGATCGCTTGTGGGTGCAGTGGTCGGCTACCTGCTGGGGCATTACGCCTTCGAATTGGTCAGGCCTCTGCTCGAGGACCTGGGCTGGCTGGCGCGGATCGACGCGCAAGTCGCAGCGTTGCGCGAGGTGTTGGCGCAGTCGCCCTGGAAGGCATTCTGGTTGCTGGTGATCGCCGGATTCACGCCGATCCCGTTGAAGATCTTCACCTGGGCTTCCGGGATTGTCGGCGTGCCGATGCTGCCGTTCCTGACCAGCATGTTCGTGGGCCGCGGCAAGCGCGTGTTCCTGGTCGCCTTGGCGATTCGTTTTGGCGGTGAGCGAGCGGAAAAAGCCCTGCATCGCTACATCGAACCGATCGGCTGGTCGGCGCTGGCGCTGCTTGCAGGACTGATCGGTTGGTTTCTGTTGCGGGGACATGCGGCATGATGTTGGCCATGCGACTGAACCAGACCGTCCTCGTGTTGGCCACGTTCGCCCTGCTTGCCGGCTGCGGCCGCAGCCATGTGGTGCGCGAACCGGCCCGCGGTAGCCACGTTGCGGCTGGCGAGCATCCGATCAAGGTGTCCGAGCCGAAATACGGCGCTACAGTGGTGGTGCAGCGCGGCCAGAGCGTCTACCGCATCGCCACCGAGAATGGCCTGACGGCCCTGGACCTGGCGATCTGGAACGACATCGGCTCGCCGTACACGATCTACCCGGGGCAGCGCCTGCGCTTGTATCCAGGCGGACAAACAGGTGTTGCGAGGAAGCCGGCCGCCTCTGTGGTCCAGCCATCGGCAACAGCGCCTGCGCGTCCCGCGACGCCCTCTGTCGTGGTGCCCGCGGCCAGCAACGTCGCTTGGCGTTGGCCGGCCGATGGTGGGGTAGTCGAGAGCTTCGCTGGCGGCGACCCGACCCGGCAGGGCGTGGATATTGCCGGCAAGAGCGGCCAGCCGGTGCGCGCCGCTTCGGACGGCGTCGTGGTGTATTCCGGTTCCGGATTGGTGGGCTATGGCGAGCTTGTCATCGTCAAGCACAACGATCAGTGGTTGTCTGCCTATGGCCACAACCGCGCACGCCTGGTGAATGAAGGGCAGGTGGTGAAGGCCGGCCAGCAGATCGCCGAGATGGGCCGCAGCGGAGCCTCGCGCGACATGCTCCATTTCGAAATCCGTTACAACGGCAAGCCGGTCGATCCGCAGCTGTACTTGCCCAAGCGCTGATCAGTCAGTCGGATCAGTCGGGAAACACGAAACCCGCCACCACGCGTCGACCTTCGCCGGCCAGCACGCTGTAGGTGCGCGCGGCGGCGGCGTTGGTCATGACTTCAATGCCGATGCCGCGTTGCAGGCAATGCGCCATGACCGCCGCAGGCGGGAATTTCTGGGTGGCGCCGGTTCCAAGCACCAGCAGCTCGGGTTGCTGCGCCAGCAAGACATCGAGGTCGGTGGGCTGCATCGTGCCGACATCGCGCACTGGCCAATCCTCCAGCAGGGTATTGGGCGCGACCACGAAGCTGCGGGTCAGCTGCTGCTCGTTGACCAAGGCCAAGACACCATCGGCCCCGCGCAGGAAATAGCGATAATCCGGACGTTCAAGATTGAGTTGCATGGGTGCTAGCTCTTATCTCACCTGATCAGCGCGCCGGCATCGGTGGAGCCGCTTTCTGTCTTGGGATCAGGCGCGCGGCAAGACGATGTGGCGCTTGTCGGTCGACGCCCGGTAGAACACCGCGACATGGCCGATGCGTTGCACCAGCGCAGCGCCGGTGCGTTTGACGAGGTCGGCGATCATGGTGTCGCGCATTTCCCGGTCATCGGCCACGACCTTGATCTTGATCAGCTCGTGATGCTCCAGCGCGGCCTCCACCTCGGCGGCCAATGCATCGGTAATGCCCTTGCCGCCCACCTGCAGCATCGCTTTCAGGTCATGTGCCTGGCCGCGAAGGAAACGCGCTTGGGTATTGCTGAGGGTGGTGGTCATACGGATGATCAATGAGGCGCTGGGTGGGGCTCAGGGTATCATGGCGACCCGCATCGCCCGGCCTTCAATGCCCATGGCCACCCGCAGCAAATCGAGCCAACGCTGGCTCAAGGAACACTTTTCCGATCCCTTCGTGAAGAAGGCGCAGGCGGAAGGGTTGCGTTCGCGGGCCGTGTACAAGCTGGAGGAAGTGGTCGAACGTGACCGCTTGCTCAAGCCGGGCATGGTGGTGGTGGACCTGGGCGCTGCGCCCGGCAGCTGGTCACAGTGGGTGCGCCAGGAACTCGACAAGATGGACAAAGTCCGGCCTGGGCGGGTGATCGCCACGGACATCCTGGAGATGCCGAGCCTGGCCGGCGTCGAGTTCCTTCATGGCGACTTCAGGGAAGATGCCGTTCTATCGAAGCTGTTGGAGGCGCTGCACGGCGAACAGGTTGACCTTGTCTTGTCGGACATGGCCCCCAATAAGAGCGGTATGGACGCGGTGGACCAACCGCGCATGATGCACTTGGCGGAATTGGCCATGGACTTCGCGGATGGTCACCTGCGCCTTGGCGGCACGTTCCTGATCAAGTTGTTCCAGGGCGTGGGTTTTGACGAATACGTGCGGGAGCTGCGGCGGCGCTATGCCAAGGTTTCGATCCGCAAACCGGCAGCCTCGCGCAAGCGTTCGCCGGAGGTTTACGCGCTGGCGCAGGCCAAGCTGGCGCAGATCAAGGCATGAATCAAAATTAGCAAGATTGAGTGAAGCTTTATTGGACGAAGCTTCGTATGCATCACGGGGTGGGCACTGGCCCATCACCTCGAGGACAACAGGCGAACTGATGAACGATCTTGCGAAGAATTTGCTGCTGTGGGTGGTCGTCGCCGTCGTGCTGATGGTGGTGTTCCAGAGCTTCAGCCCGAAGTTGGCGCAAAGCCAGGACATCGTCTATTCGCAGTTCGTGCAGGACGTGGAGAACGACCGCATCAAGAAGGTCGATATTTCCAGCAACGAGCGCACGGTGGAGTTCGAGCGCGGCGACGGCAGCAAGGGCACCACCACGGCGCCAGCGCGTGACAAGGACCTGATCAATGACCTGATCACGCACAAGGTCGAAATCAACCAGGCGCCGCCGGATTCGGGCGTGTCGTTCTGGTCGCTGGTGCTGAACTTCCTGCCGGTGATCCTGATCATTGGGTTCTGGCTGTTCATGATGCGGCAGATGCAGCAGGGCGGCGGCAAGGGTGCGATGAGCTTTGGCAAGTCCCGCGCCAAGCTGCTCAACGAAGACCAGACCAAGATCACCTTTGGCGATGTCGCTGGTTGCGACGAGGCCAAGGAAGAAGTGTCGGAGCTGGTCGAGTTCCTGCGGGATCCTTCCAAGTTCCAGAAGCTGGGCGGCAAGATCCCGCGCGGCGTGTTGATGGTCGGCCCGCCCGGCACCGGCAAGACCTTGTTGGCGAAAGCCATTGCCGGCGAGGCCAAGGTGCCGTTCTTCTCGATCTCGGGTTCCGATTTCGTGGAAATGTTTGTCGGCG
>JBKJOY010000319.1:0-2759 GCA_046595415.1 Thermomonas sp. | reverse complement strand
GGAGACCGCGCGCGACACGCTACGCAAGGGCAGCCGGCCGCGGCGCCTGGCCGAACTGCTACACGAACGCCCGCGCGACGAAGACGCGTTGTCCGATGTGCTCCCGGACTGGCGCAGCGCAGCGCGGGCATTGGCGCAGCGCGGCCTGGTCGAACGCAATGCGATGCCGGCCAACGCACACGTACCTGCACCCGCGATGGGTCCGGTGCCCAACGACGAACAACGCGCGGCAATCGCTGCGATCCACGCGGCGCGCGATGGCTTTGCACCGCTGCTGCTCGACGGCGTCACCGGCAGCGGCAAGACCGAGGTCTACCTGCATGCGATTGCCGACTGCCTGGCGCGCGGCAAGCAGGCGCTGGTGCTGGTGCCGGAGATCGGCCTGACCCCCCAACTGCTGCACCGCTTCCGCACGCGGCTGGGCGTACCCGTGGCAGTACTGCATTCCGGCCTGAGTGATGGCGAACGGGCCCGCACCTGGATGGCAGCGTCGCGCGGGCAGGCGCGGGTGATTGTGGGCACGCGCTCAGCAGTGTTCGTGCCCTTGCCCGATGCGGGCTTGATCGTGGTCGATGAGGAACACGACGGCAGCTACAAGCAGTTCGATGGCATCCGTTACCACGCGCGTGACTTCGCACTGGTACGGGCCAAGGCACTGAGGATTCCAATCGTGCTGGGCAGTGCCACGCCGTCGTTGGAGTCACTGCACAACGCGCAGGCAGGGCGCTTCGTGCATCTGCGCTTGCGGCAACGTGCAGGCGGCGCGCACCCGCCGCAGGTGCGTGTACAGGACGTACGCAAGCGCCCGCTGCAAGCGGGGTTGTCCGCCGAAGCGTTGCAAGCCATCAAGCACGCGATCACGGCCGGTGGCCAGGTGCTGGTGTTCAAAAACCGACGCGGTTATGCACCGGTGCTGTTGTGCCATGACTGCGGCTGGAGCGCGCATTGCCCACGTTGCAGCACGCCGGAACACGGCACGCCCATGACCGTGCACGGCGCGGGCCGGCGCCTGCAGTGCCATCACTGCGGCTATCGCAGGCCGGTGGCGATGGCCTGCCCGGATTGCGCCAGCCTGGCGCTGCAACCGCAAGGCGCCGGCACCGAGCGCATTGAAGAACTCCTCCAGCAGCACTTCACCGAGGTGCCTGTCTTGCGCATTGATCGCGGCAGTACGCGCCAGCGTGATGCACTGCATCGGCATTTCGAATCGCTCGGCACCCAGCCCGGGATCCTGGTCGGCACGCAGATGCTGGCCAAGGGCCACGACCTGCCCAACCTCACATTGGTCGTGGTGGTGGGCGTCGACGAAGGACTGTTCTCGGCCGATTTCCGCAGCAGCGAAAAGCTCGCGCAGTTACTGATCCAGGTCGCCGGGCGTGCGGGACGGGCCGACAAGCCCGGCAACGTGTTGATCCAGACCCACCATCCGGACCATCCGCTGTTGCACGTGCTGATCCAGGGCGGTTACCACGCGTTCGCCGATGCCGAACTTGAACAACGCCAAGCCGCCGGTTTCCCGCCATTCGCGCACCTGGCGCTTGTGCGCGCGGAGGCACAGCACTCAGAACCACCGATGCGCTTTTTGCAATTCGCCAGGGATGCCTTGGCCGATGCCGGCATCGAAGTGTCCGGCCCGTTGCCGGCTCCGATGCCGCGCCGCGCCGGCTACCAGCGCGCGCAGTTGCTACTGGCGTCGCCGCATCGCCGCGAACTGCACCGCGCATTGGACATGTTGATGCCACACCTTTACGCCGCCCCCGACGCGCGCAAGCTGCGTTGGTCGTTGGACGTGGATCCGGCTGAGCTCTACTGAGGACCGGGGCTGGGCTTGGGCTTTGGTTTCGGTTTGCGCGCTTGCTGCTTGCGCGCCGGTTTGGCGTTGTCCGACTTCGGCGTCTCTTGCTTCGGCTTGTTGCGCACATACACCAGCTTGTTCTCGCGACGCACTTCGAACAGGCCGATCGCTTCGATCAGGCTGCTCAGTTTCGGATAGCCGTAATTGCGCGGATCAAACGACGCACGGTTGGCGATGTACTGGCCGACCGGCCCAAGGTGTGCCCAACCTTCCTCGCCATCGGCCGACTCCACCGCGCCAAGCAACAGATTCACCAACGCCGTGTCCTGGCGCAATTCGGCACTGGTCTTGGGCTTTGCTTTCGACGCCGGTGCCGACGCACTGCCAATGCTGGCTTCCCCCAAATCGTCCAGATACAGGAAGGTCGAACAAGCGTTGATGAAAGGCGGCGGCGTCTGCTTGGCCCCGAAGCCGAACACGCGCATGTTCTGGCTGCGCAGGCGCATGACCAATGGGGTGAAATCCGCATCGCTGGAGACAATCGCGAAGGCATCGAAGCGGCCGCTATGCAGCAGGTCCATGGCGTCCACCACCATGGCCATGTCCGATGCGTTCTTGCCGGTGCTGTAGGCGAACTGCTGCACCGGCTGGATCGCGTGTGGATGCAGCATCTGCTCCCACTTTTGCAGATGCGCACTTTTCCAGTTGCCGTAGGCGCGGCGCACGTTGGCCACGCCATGGCGGGCAAGCTCGGCCAGGATCACGTCGATCTTCGCTGCCGGCGCGTTGTCGGCATCGATCAGCAGGGCCATGCGCAAGGTGGCATCCATTTACAGCTCCCTCGTTTGTGTTGCTGAAAGCCTAGCGCACAACGCAAACGACCCGCTTGCGCGGGCCGTTCGTGTTTGCATCGATGCCGCGAATCAAGCCGCGAACAACGCCTTCATCTTCTTCAGTGCGTTCG
>JBKJOY010000267.1:0-3629 GCA_046595415.1 Thermomonas sp. | reverse complement strand
GTCGCGCAGTTGCGCATCATGGAAGCAGAAGTTGATCGCATCCAGGCGAAAGCCATCCACGCCACGATCCAGCCAGAACTTCACGTTGCCGAGCTGCGCGGCCTGCACGTCCGGGTCATGGAAATTCAGGTCCGGCTGTGACGACAGGAAGTTGTGCAGGTAGTACTGGCCGCGCCGCGGCTCCCACTTCCAGGCACCACCGCCAAACAGCGACAGCCAGTTGTTGGGCGGCGTGCCATCGTCTTTCGCGTCGGCCCAGACGAACCAATCGGCCTTCGGGTTGTCGCGGCTCTCGCGACTTTCCTGGAACCACGCGTGCGCGTCCGAGCAATGACTGAGGACCTGGTCGATCATCACTTTCAGGCCAAGCGCGTGCGCACGTTCCAGCAGCCGGTCGAAGTCGTCCAGGTTGCCGAACAACGGATCGACATCGCGATAATCGGCGATGTCATAACCGAAGTCCGCCATCGGGGATTTGAAGAATGGCGAGATCCAGATCGCGTCCACGCCAAGGCTGGCGACGTAGCCAAGCTTGTCCACGATACCCGGCAGATCCCCGACACCATCTGCATCGGTGTCGAGGAAACTGCGCGGATAGATCTGGTACACGACCGCGCCGCGCCACCAATTTTTCGAAGTCATTGCCGCCCCGGGCTGTCCCCCAACCAGTGGCGAATATGCCGCGATGGCCTGCGCTTGCGGCGTGATTGCACCAGGATAGTGTGGTGAATACGTTTACATCGCCGCGATGTGCTGAAACACGCGCTTTATTGCGGCGCTGCATCACGCGCGGGGCGCATCGCTGCGGCACACTCCGGGCTCTGGACCATCACGATACGCGAGGCATCCATGGCTTCAAGCACTCCGAACCCAAAGCCGCAACTGTCGTTCTGGCAGATCTGGAACATGTGCTTCGGCTTCCTCGGCATCCAGTTCGGCTTCGCCCTGCAGAATGCCAACGTCAGCCGCATTTTCCAGACGCTCGGCGCGAGCATGGATGACATCCCGATGTTGTGGATCGCGGCGCCGCTGACGGGGTTGATCGTGCAGCCGATCATCGGCTACCTGTCGGATCGAACGTGGACTGGGCTTGGCAGGCGTCGTCCGTATTTCCTGGTGGGGGCGGTGCTCGCATCGCTGGCGTTGTTCGTGTTCCCGAATGTGCCGGTGTTGTGGGTCGCTGCCGGCATGCTGTGGGTGCTGGATGCATCGATCAACATTTCGATGGAACCGTTTCGCGCATTCGTCGGCGATCAACTGTCGCCGGTGCAACGCCCGACCGGTTATGCAATGCAAAGCTTCTTCATCGGGGTTGGCTCCGTGGTCGCCAGCATGCTGCCCTTCCTGCTGGAAAAAGCCGGTGTTGCGAATACGGCTGAAGCCGGGCACGTGCCCGATACAGTGCGTTACGCGTTCTACGCCGGCGGCGTGGTCCTGCTGGCCGCCATCGCCTGGACGGTACTGCGCACGCGCGAATATTCACCGCAGCAGTTGGCCGGATTCGACGATTACACATCGAATGCACCTCCCCGCCCGCAGCCACTTCAGCCGGTCAACCGCAACACCCTCGGCATCAGCAGCCTGCTGGTAGGCGTAGCGTCACTGCTGGCGATTTGGCACTTCAGCCTCGACAAGCAGCTGTATATCCTCGCCGGCGGGATTGCGGCGTACGGGGTCGCACTGCTGGCAAGCGGCATCGCAAACGCGCAGGGCATGTTCGCCACGATCATGCATGACCTGCATTCGATGCCGACCACGATGCGCCAACTCGCGGTTGTGCAGTTCTTCTCATGGTTCGCGTTGTTCGCGATGTGGATCTACACGACCGCCGCGGTCACCGAAGTCCACTTCGGCAGCACGGACACGGCATCGGCTGCTTACAACGAAGGTGCGAACTGGGTTGGCGTGTTGTTTGCTGGCTACAACGGCTTCGCAGCCTTTGCGGCGATCGTGATCCCGGTGATGGTGCGCCGCTGGGGTTTGCGCCTCAGCCACTTGCTCAACACCACGCTCGGCGGCCTGGGCCTGCTGTCGATGGTGTGGATCCGTGATCCGCACTTGCTGATGCTGTCGATGATCGGCGTGGGATTTGCATGGGCATCGATCCTGTCGCTGCCGTATGCATTGTTGTCGGACAGCGTGCCGGCGGAAAAAATGGGCATCTACATGGGCATCTTCAATTTCTTCATCGTGATCCCGCAACTGATCGCGGCCAGCCTGCTGGGCCTGCTGCTGAAGGCGTTCCTGGGCGGTCATCCGATCAACGCACTGGCGATCGGCGGCGTCAGCCTGATCATTGCCGGCCTGTGCGTGCTGCGCGTGCGGGAACCCGGCACATCGGTTGCCCATTGATCTTTACCGGACCTGAGGTCACGTCGATGCGGATCACACCACACCTGCTCGCTTTCGGCGTCACAATGGCCCTGCTCGGTTGCAGCACAAGCCATCCACGCGCAGCAACGCCGCAGGCAACCGCCCCGGCGGAGTACTACGGCACCCTGCAGCCGTTTGCACGCGACGCGGTGTATTTCGTGCTGACCGATCGCTTCGTCAACGGCGACCCATCCAACGACCAGCGTGACCAGGGCAAAGCAAAAGGCGCTGCATTCTTCACCTTCGATCGTCCCGTGCCCGGTGCACCTGCAGGCAAGCACGACAACGTCGGCTACCTTGGCGGCGATTTCAAGGGCATCGTCGACAACGCCGGCTACATCCGCGAGATGGGGTTCGGTGCGGTCTGGGTCACGCCCATCGTGGATAACCCGGATGAAGCGTTCACTGGCGGCGACGCAGTGAAATGGCAGGGCAGTTTCACCGACCGTGGCAAGACTGGTTTCCACGGCTACTGGGGCGACAATTTCTATGTGCTGGACGAGCACCTGCCCTCGCCCGGTCTGGACTTCCGCGGCTTCACCAGCGCGATGCGCGGACACGGTCTCGACGTCGTGCTGGACATCGTCTGCAACCACGGCTCACCGGCCTATACCATGCCGAAGGACCAACTCAAGTTCGGCAAGATCTACGACGCCAATTGGACCCTGCTGGCCGACCATCAGGATCTGCCACCAGCCAAGCTCGACCCCGCGCACAACCCGCTGCATGCCTGGTACAACAGCGGCGGTGGTTTGGCCCAGCTATCGGATATCAACGAAAACAATCCCGCGGTGCTGGACTATTTCGTCGGCGCCTATTCGCAATGGATCGACCAGGGCGCGGCAGCGTTCCGCATCGACACCATTCCGTGGATGCCACATGCGTATTGGCATGCGTTCGTGCAACGGATCCGTGCGACGCATCCGGGCTTTTTCATGTTCGGCGAGGCCTTCGACTACGACGCCAACAAGATCGCCGAACACACCTGGCCGCAAAACGCCGGGGTCAGCGTGCTCGACTTCCCGCTGAAAAAGGCCATTGCCGCCACGTTCGAAACACCCGGCAGCGACTTCGCAGCACTGGTCGAACCCCTGCATCTCACCAATGGTCCGTATCAGAATCCGTACGAGCTGATGACGTTCTACGACAACCACGACATGGCGCGCATGAATGCATCTGATGATGGTTGCATAGAGGAGAACAACTGGTTGTTCTCCGCGCGTGGGATCCTGGTGATTTATGACGGGACGGAAATC
>JBKJOY010000300.1:0-9213 GCA_046595415.1 Thermomonas sp. | reverse complement strand
GCCGTGCTTGCGTACAACTTCTTCGTGCGCATGAACCGCAACACCAACGCCAAGTTCGACACCTTCGCGCACGACCTGCACGACTTCTTCGCCACCGGCTCGCGCGTCGGCGAAGTCGCGCCGGTGAAGCGCTAGTCCGAACCCGGTAGTCGACGGAGACCCTCCATGTCTTTCAGCACCGGCACTGGCAGCGGCGGCCCGATGGCCGAAATCAACGTCACGCCCCTGGTGGACGTGATGTTGGTGCTGCTGATCATTTTCATGATCACCACGCCATTGATGAACCACAAGGTCAAGGTCAAGCTTCCAGAAGCCGTGCTTGAGAAAAAGCCGGAGAAGCAGAAGTCGCCGCCGGTCACGATTTCGGTGACCGACAGCGGCGCGCTCTTCTGGAATGATGAGCCGTCCACCAAGCAGTTCATCGAAAGCAAGCTGTCGGTCGAAGCCCAGAAGTTGCCACAGCCGCCGGTCCAGATCCGCGCCGACCGGACCACGCCGTATCGCATGGTCAGCGAAGTGGTGAAGATAGCCCAGGCCCAAGGTATCGCGAAGGTCGGCTTTATCACCACGCCGCCCAAGAAAGGCCAGTAAGGAGAACCTCCCATGGCGTTTGCTTCAAGTGCATCCGGCGGTGCGATGTCAGACATCAATGTCACACCTCTCGTGGATGTGATGTTGGTGCTGCTGATCATTTTCATGGTCACGATGCCGATCCAGTCGATTCCTGTCGATGTCGACCTGCCGCAGAAGACCGACAAGCCGCCGGAGAATCCCAAGGAACCGCCGGAACCCATCAGCTTGCGTATCGATGCCGCAGGTCAGGTGTTCTGGAATGACACACCCACACCGGTGACATCGCTTCCAACGATGATGAAGAACGAAGTCGATCGTGATCCGCAGAACCAACCGGAACTGCAGATCGAAACGAATGACAATGCGGAATACGGCGTCTTGGCCAAAGTCTTGACCGCCGCCAAGAATGCGGAAATGGTGAAGATCGGTTTCGTACAGAACAACTGATCATCCCAACGCCTCGCGATTCGCAGGTCTAACGATTGAACTCAACGCCGCCTGCAAGGGCGGCGTTTTTCATGAGTGAAACGCATTGCGCGGATCGGTTGAGACTTGACTGGATCAGGTGCCGAAGAGCAGGGTGAACATGGGCATCGGGCCCAGGGGAGCATCACATGGCCAGTTCCGTGTTCACGCAGTCCCGTTTCCAGCATCGCGACATGAGTGGCATCAACATCACACCTCTGGTTGACGTGATGCTGGTCCTGCTGATTATCTTCATGGTGCAGTCCATTCCAACAGCGCAGGCGCTCGATGTGTCCTTGCCGCAAGGACGCACCACGAGCGTGACGCCGCTGACGCGCACGTTGCTCTCGGTTGGAGTGGACGGGCGGATCATGCTGGAGGGCGCGAGCATTGCTCCGCAAGACCTGCGTGCTGAATTGGGTGCGCTCAAGCGACGCACACCGGACACCAGGCTTTCGCTGGAAACCAGCGCGGGTGCCGACTACGGACTATTCGCGCGGGTGCTGGCAGATGCGCGCAATGCCGGTTTCGCCGATGTGGCGCTCAGGCCCTAGCGGAGTCGTCGACGATGCGACGGTACGCACGTACCGTCGCGTCAAGACCGGCGTATAGGGCATCGCCAATCAGCGCATGGCCGATAGACACTTCCTGGACGCCGGGAACGTTTGCAAGGAAGGGTCCCAGATTGTGCTGGTCCAGGTCATGGCCCGCGTTGACTCCCAACCCGGCAGCGTGTGCGACTCGGGTGGTGTCTGCTGCGCTGGACAGTGCGGCCGCATGGTCTCCAGCGGCGAAACGTTCCGCATAGGGCCCGGTATAGAGTTCGACTCGATCAGCGCCTACGTTGGCGGCCATTGCAACGTGCGGGTCCCCTGCGTCCACGAACACGCTCACCCTGCAACCAAGCGCCTTGAAGGCGGCGATCAAAGGCCGCAGCGCGTCACCGTCGCGCAGGAAATCGAAACCATGGTCGGAGGTGAGTTGGCCATCGCCATCCGGCACCAAGGTCACTTGCGCCGGACGCGTGGCGTCGCACAAGGCAAGCAGGCCCGGATAGCCACTGCGGGGCGGTGCGAACGGATTGCCCTCGACGTTGAATTCAACACTGCGCTGGTGACACAGGACAGACAGCGCATGGACATCGTGGGTGCGGATGTGGCGTCCATCCGGACGGGGATGCACGGTCAGGCCGTGGGCGCCAGCCTCCAGGCAAACTCGCCCCGCCTCCCGCACATCAGGTAACTCGCCTCCGCGCGAGTTGCGCAGGATCGCAATCTTGTTGAGGTTGACGCTGAGTGCGGTCAACGCGGGTTGGCGTCTGTGGATGCGTCCATCGCGGCAGCCGCCTTGCGTGCTTCGGCCTGTTCGCGCAAGCGTCGAAGCTCCGCCGGGTCAATGATCATCGATGCATCCCGGCTACGCCCTGCCATCCGCGCCGAATACAGGCCGGCTAGCCAGATGATGAACGACACCAGTGCCGCGATCAGGCAAACCACCATCAAAGCACTCGACGTGGTCTTGAAGGCCACCACCAAAGCAGCGCAACCAAGTAGGAGGAACAGCCAATACATGAACGTGGTCCCTTGCGGATTTAGCGAAGTCTACGCCGCGCACGTCAATCGCGCGCGGGAGGAAATTCAAAGCAGTGGTGATAGCAGCCGAGCAAATGCTTCCGGTAGCCGAGCGGTGAACAGTGAGCGTTCCCGTTCCTCGCGCACACGTGGCGCGTTTGCGAATTCGTGTTCGATCAGCCGCGCCAGGTCGGCAACAACCGTGGCGTCCCGGAACAGCAGGCAGATCTCGAAATTCAGGCGAAAGCTTCGCGAATCGAAGTTGGCGCTGCCAATCATGCAGACATCGTCGTCGATCAGGAGCGCTTTTGTATGCAACATGCGGGGACCGTACTCGTAGACCTTGACCCCTGCCGCCAGCAGCGTATCGAAGTAGGATCGTGCGGCGAAGGTGACCAGGCGCGAGTCACTCTGGCGCGGCACCAGCAGGCGCACGTCGATGCCGGCCAGCGCCGCAGAGGTCAAGGCCATTTTTGCGGCTTCACCCGGCACGAAATACGGCGTGACCAGCCAGGCGCGGCACTTGGCGGAATGTATCGCGCCGACGTGCAGCCGATGGATCGCTTCCCAGGCCGAATCCGGACCAGAGGTGATGACTTGCGCGGCCACCTCGCCGTGGGCTGGTTCGGGCATCGACCTGGCAAGCTCGCCGAGGAAGTCGCGCTTGCCGGTCGCGTAGACCCAGTCTTCAGCGAATACCAGTTGCAGGCCGCGCACCACGTCACCTTCCAGGCGCAAGTGCAGGTCGCGATAGGCGTCCGCGCGCAGGGATTCGTTTTCCTCATCGGTGATGTTGATGCCGCCCGCGAACCCGATCGCCCCATCCACCACCACGATCTTGCGGTGGGTGCGCATATTCAGCCAAGGGCGCTCCCAGATCCGGCCAAAGCGCATCGGATGGAACCAGGCAAGCTCGCCGCCGGCGTCGATCAGTTCCTGGAAGAATGACGACGATGCTTTCGAACTCCCCACCGCATCCAGCAGCAAGCGTATCTTCACCCCGGCACGTGCGCGCTCGACCAAGGCGTCGCGCAGCTCCCGCCCGGTCTGGTCAGGCTGGTAGATGTAGTACTCCAGGTGCACGTGGTGATTGGCAGCGCGGATCGCTTCGAGCAACGCCGCGTAGGTTGCAGCGCCGTCCACCAGCAGGTCCACGCGGCGTGCGGTGCTTGGCGGCAATCCGGTGACCGCTTGGCCGAGCCGTGCCAGTTCCGCTGTGCCGGGATCTTCGTCGAGATCGTTGCCGGGCAGTACGACCCGAGCTCGGGCGCGGCGCAGGCGGTGGCGGGTAATCTTCTGCGGCCCGAACACGTGGTAGATCAGGAAACCGACGTAAGGCAGCGCCGCCAGGCTGATCAACCAGCTCAAGGTCGCCACCGGCTCGCGCTTCTGCAGCACGATCAACACGCCCAGCCACGCCAGATAGGTAAGCCAGCCAATGGTTAGCCAGGCACGGATATGCGGGACTGACCACAGAGCGTTCCACGCATGCAGCAGGATGTCGATGTCGAAGCTCCCCGTTGTCGCGGGCACTGCGACGCCCACAGGGTAGGGTGCGTGGAAGCAAAAGTCGCGTGACTCCTCATGGCTAACGGCGGATGTCGATGCCGATGCGCGCAGAGTGCTGGCATCGCGCAAGGGCCGTGGTGCGGCATCGCAAGTGACAGGGCGTTTCGACGACGTACCGCGCACGGGGTGGATGACGGCTGGGGTTCGGTCTGCGACCACCTGGCCGATGCGCCGAACCCTCACACCGGTGTTCGCGATGAGCCGGCGCGCAGCATCGTCAGCAGCAATCACTCGCCGGACATCGCTTGCTTGCAATCAATCAATCCGGACCGCGGCTGCGAGCATGGCTGCGTGTACTGCTTCGCCCACGCCGCGCATGCCTACCTGGATTTATCGCCGGGACTGGATTTCGAAACCAGGCTATTTGCCAAAGCCAATGCCGCCGAGTTGCTGCGTGCAGAAATCAGCGGGCCCGGCTAAGTGCCGTAGCCCATTGCATTGGGCATCTGGATCAGCTTCCGAAGACTGGCCACAGCGGGCCGCCCAGCCACAGCCAGCGTGACATCCATGCGCTGACGACGGCAATGAGGAGGGTCAGGGGTAGACCGACCTTCAGGAAATCACCAAATCGATACTGGCCCGGACCCAGGATCAGCAGGTTGCCGTGATGGCCAATGGGGGTCAGGAACGCGACGACCGCGCCAAGCGCGGTACACACCACGAACGGGGTCGGCGGCAGGTCGAGTACCTGCGCCAGCGAGATCGCAATCGGCCCGAGCAGGGCCGTGGTCGCCGCATCGGACATGACCTGGGTCAACAACGCGGCCACGCTGAACATGACCAGCAGGATGGCGAGGACAGGCCAATGCGACAGCACCGTGGAGAGGCCCTGTGCCAGCACGTCGGCGGTGCCGGTTTGTTCCATCGCGATACCGAGCGGGATCACACCCGCGATCATCACGAAAATGCGTACGTCGATGCTGCGGTAGGCCTGCTTGATGTCAAGGCAACCGGTGGCCACCATGGCAACTGCGCCGAACAGGAAGGCCAGCGGTGCAGCCAACCATTCAGTGGCGGCGGCCAGGATGCTGGCGCCCAGGATTGCAAGGGCCAATGGTGCGCGCAGGCGGCGCTTGGCTTCGCCGGCGAACGGCACCAGCATCAGGAACCCGTGGTGCGCAGCGAGTTCCGAAAACCGCGACGGCCGCCCATACAGCACCAACAAGTCGCCCTCGCGCAGGCGTGCATCCGACAGGCGATCGGCCATGTCCCCGTCGCGTCGCCACAGGCCCACGATGACGGCATGGAACTGCCTGGAGAAATCCAGTTCGCGGATGCTGCGGCCGATGAACTCGGAGGCCGGGGCCACGACCGCTTGCACCAACTGTGCCTCGCCCTCACCGCTGAGGGTGTCGCCGAACCGGGTGATGGCGTTCAAGTCCAGCCCGGAATCGTCGTGCAGGGACAGCAGCTCGTCGGCAGCCGCTTCCACCAGCAGGATGTCGCCTGCCAGCAGTGGACTGCTGCCGGTCAGGTCGTCGCGGCGATGCCCATCGCGCAACCAGCCCAACACCCGCACTGACTTGCCGATGGCCTTCTGCATATCGGCCAATGGTTTGGTTGCCCATTGCCCGCCCGGAACCACCCGCAATTCGGTGCGATAACGGTCCAGGCGCAGGTAGTCGTCATCGCCGCTTTCGCCACTGTGCTTGGGCAGCAACCAGCGGGTCAGCAGCATGTAGATCGTGCCGACCACGACCAGGGCGATACCGATCGGTGTGATTGAAAAGATGCCCAGCGGCTCTGCGCCGGCGCGGCCCAGCATGTCGCTGGCGAGCAGGAAGGCGGGCGCACTGACCAGGGTCAACGTGGTGCCCAGTGATGCCGCCAATGACATCGGCATCAGCAGCCGTGAAGCCGGCATTTGGCGGTCGCGCGCGTGCCGCAGCAGCAACGGCAGCATCATGGCGGTCACCATCACGTGGTGGGTGAAGGCCGCCAACAGGGCGACGGCGGGCATCACCACTGCGATCGTTCTCCATTCGTGCTTGCCTGCCGCGTGCCCGATCCATAGACCCAGCCGCTCGCTGATGCCCGTCGCGGCTAGACCGCCGGAAATCACGAACACGGCAGCAACAATGATCGCAGGCTCGCTGGAAAATCCGGACAACGCCTGCTTGCTGTCCAGCACGCCGGTGAGCACCAGCGCCAGCAGGATCAGCATCGAGGTGACATCAATGCGCAGTTTTTCGCTGATGAACAGGTAAAGCCCGCCCACCAGGACGAGCCCGAAAGCAATTTGGTGCAGCAGGTGTGGGGAGAGTTCCATCGCAATCATTGTGCACGAGGGCTTGCTCGCGTTGCGTGCAACCATGACCACTTGCACGCTGCGTTTACGCAACCGCCGCCTACACTCTGACCCATGACCCGCACGCGTACATCGCATCGTGACCAACGCAGCTAACGATCCGCGATTCCACCTGGCCATGAAATGGGCCGGCATCGGCATGGCGATTGTTTCCACGGACGGTCGCTGGATTGAAGTAAATCCGGCGCTGTGCAAATTATTGGGCCGTTCCGCGGACGCCTTGCTGGGGACTGCGGTGTGGGATCTTTCCGATCCGGACGACTTGCCTCTCTCCCGGCAGCTCCGTGACCGCCTGCTCAATGGCGAATGTGAGAGCGTGGACATCGAGAAGCGCTACCTGCATGCCGATGGCCATGCGATCGATACCATAGTGAACACTGCGGTGATGCGCGATGCACGAGGTGAGCCGGACTATTTCATCTCGCAATTCCGCGACGTGACGTCACAGCGCCAGACCGAGCGAGAATTAAAGGAACTCAACGCGTCGCTGGAGGCGCGAGTAGCGTCACGGACGCGTGAGGTGGATGCCGCCAACCGTCGCATGGAGTCATTGGTGCATGGGGTGTCACATGACCTGCGCGCCCCACTCAGGACGATAGACGGCTTCGCCAGCCAACTTGCGCGCAATACCGAGGGCCTGCTCGACACCCAAGCGCTCGGCCACCTGGAGCGCATCCGTGGCGCGACGACGCGCATGGCCGGTCTGCTGGACAGTTTGCTGGAACTTGCGCGGGTGAACCGGGCACAGATGCGGCTGACGCAGGTAGACGTCAGCCTGCTTGCCGATTGGGTGCTGGCTGAACTGCAGGATCTCGACCCGCAACGGGACGCGGAGGTGCAGGTAGAGCCAGCGCTCGAGGTGATCGGCGACGAGCGCCTGATCAAGACGATGCTCACCGAGTTGCTCAAGAACGCATGGCGTTTTTCCGCCTCCAAGCCAAAAGTCCGGATCCACGTGGGTGGCGAACGCAGGGACAAGACCTTGCAGCTTGCCATTCAGGACGAAGGCATTGGCTTCGACATGGCCTATGCGGCGAAGTTGTTTGAACCGTTCCAGCGCTTGCATGGTAGTGACGAGGGTGCTGGCAATGGCATCGGCCTGACCATCGCGCAACAGGTCGCGGTGCGGCACTCTGGCAACATCCATGCGCAGTCCGAGCCCGGAGCCGGAGCTTGCTTCCACGTCGAACTGCAAGACCAAGACATGAAAGAGACGCAAACCTGATGGCAAACCAGAACAAGGAAATCCTGCTGGTCGAGGACAATCCGGATGATGTCGAACTGACCCGGATTGCGTTTGCAGAAGCCGGCAGTGGTCATGTGATCCGGGTGGTGGCCGACGGTGCCGAAGCCGTGGACTATCTATTGGGGCGCGGCGCATATGCCGGTCGTGACCTCGCCGATCAGCCGGCCTTGGTACTGCTGGACCTCAACTTGCCCAAACTCAATGGGCGCGAAGTGCTGCAGGCGATTCGGGAAAGCCCGGCGACGCGCACATTGCCAGTGGTGGTCCTCACGACCAGTGCGGAGCCGATGGATGTGGGCAGCGTCTACGAGCTTGGCGCCAACAGTTACATCCAGAAACCGGTGGAATTCGAGCGTTTCGTCGATGTTGTGCGCCAGATCGGTTTGTACTGGTTGGTGTTGAACCAGCCGCCGAATCCTGACTGACGCGTGCCCGGCAGAGCGCCGGCTTGAAGGATCAGCCCGCGGCTTCGTCGTGTTCGCGGTGGTAGCGGACCGCGGCTTCCACTTCATGACGGCTGCCAATGAATACCGGAACGCGCTGGTGCAGCGCAGTGGGCATCACGTCCATCAGCGGCGCGCGGCCGGTACTTGCAGCGCCACCGGCTTGCTCGACCAGAAAAGCCATCGGGTTGGCTTCGTACATCAGCCGCAAGCGACCGCCCTTGTCGCGGCATTTGGCATCGATCGGATAACTGAAGATGCCGCCACGGGTCAGCAGGCGATGCACGTCGCCGACCATCGCGGCGATCCAGCGCATGTTGAAATCCTTGCCGCGCGGTCCCGTCTTGCCCGCAAGCAAGTCGCCCACGTAAGCCTGCATCGGCGCTTCCCAATGCCGTTGGTTGGAGGTGTTGACCGCGAATTCGGCGGTTTCTTCGGGCACCTGCAGGTCGCGCTTGGTCAACACGAATGAGCCCTGCTCGCGATCCAGGGTGAACGCGTGGGTGCCGTGGCCGAAGGTCAGCACCAGCATCGTACTGGGGCCGTAGATGCAATAACCGGCGGCCACCTGGTCGCGGCCCGGCTGCAGGAAATCCGAATCCTGCGGGGTGACCACGTCCTCGGGGCAACGCAGCACCGAGAAGATCGTGCCCACGCTGGCGTTGACGTCGATATTGCTGCTGCCGTCGAGCGGGTCGAACAGCAACAGGAAATTGCCGCGCGGATGCGCGTCCGGGATCGGGAAGCAGTGCTCCATTTCCTCCGATGCGCAGGCCGCCAGATGGCCGCCCCAGGCATTGGCTTCCAGCAGGATCTCGTTACTGAGCACGTCGAGTTTCTTCTGTGCCTCGCCCTGCACATTACCGCTGCCGGCATCGCCCAACACGCCGCCCAGGGCACCCTTGCCGACCGCGACCGAAATCGACTTGCAGGCGCGCGCCACCACTTCAATCAACAAGCGCAGGTCGGCATTGACCCGGCCCGCGCGGCCCTCCTCGATCAGGAAACGGGTCAGCGAAACATGCGTGATCGACATGT
>JBKJOY010000266.1:0-4151 GCA_046595415.1 Thermomonas sp. | reverse complement strand
TTCCACTCGCCGGCGTGGCCGGCTTCATCGGCTTGATCTACGGCCTGATGTCGGCATCGCCGGGGCGCTTTGCGCGTCACGGGGGCTGGGGCGGCTTCGGTGGCGGCGGTGGTGGCTGGGGCGGCGGTGGAGGCGGCTTCGGCGGTGGTGGTGGCTGGTCCGGTGGCGGCGGCATGTCCGGCGGCGGCGGAGGCGGTGGTGGTGGCTGGTCCGGTGGCGGCGGCATGTCAGGAGGCGGTGGCGCCTCGGGGAGTTGGTGATGGCTGGCGCGCCCAGCAGGCTGTTCCGTCATCTGTTTGCCGCCGATGCGCGTGCAAAGTTTCCTGCCAGCGCGATGGACCGGGTCGCGGCTGCGATTGCCGCGGGTGAATTGCAACATCACGGCGAGGTTTGTTTTGCGGTGGAATCGGCGCTGCACTGGCGTGACGTGATCCGTGGGGTGATGGCGAACAACCGTGCCCGGGACGCCTTCGCACGTTTGCGGGTGTGGGATACCGCCGCCAACAACGGCGTTTTGGTCTACTTGTTGCTTGCCGACCAGCGCATCGAGATCGTCGCCGATCGCGGCCTGCGAGGCTTGGTCAGCGACGAGCAGTGGCGAGGTGTCTGCCACTTGCTGGAAGAGCGCCTGCGCAGCGGCGATCACGCGGATGCCGTGGTCGCGGCGATCAACGAAGTGAGCCAGCTGTTGGCCCTGCATTTCCCGCCCGTTGCTGGTGTCGCAGGCGAAGACGAACTGCCGAATCAACCGGTGTTCCTGTAGCTCACGCGCCGGCTCCGGCACAATAGGCGCTCGCCGAACGAGCAAATCCCCCGCGCATGCCCATCCTGCATCAGATCGATCCAATCGCCGTAGCCCTGGGTCCACTCAAGGTCCATTGGTATGGCTTGATGTACCTGCTGGGTTTCGGGGTGGCGTGGTGGCTGGGGCGGCGGCGCGTACGCGCGGGGCGATTGCCGGGCGTGGACGAGAACGGGTTTGGCGACCTGATGTTCTACGGGATGTTGGGTGTGGTGCTGGGTGGGCGCATCGGTTACATCCTTTTTTACAGCTTCAGCGACTTCGTGCAGCACCCGCTGATGCTGTTCAAGGTGTGGGAAGGTGGCATGAGCTTCCACGGCGGCTTGCTGGGGGTGATGGCGGCGATCGGCTGGTGGGCGCGCCGGCATCGGCTGCACTACTTCGACGTTGTCGATTTCATCGCGCCATTGGTGCCGGCGGGCTTGGGTTTCGGCCGCATCGGTAATTACATCGGCGGCGAGTTGTGGGGCAAACCGACGGATGCCGGCTGGGGCGTGGTGTTCCCGCGTTCACTGCCGGAGCCGTTTGCATCGATGGATGCCGCGACCCTGCGCGCGCAGTTCGATGCCGGCATCCTGGACACGTTCGCGCGCCACCCTTCCCAGCTGTACCAGGCCACGTTGGAAGGCTTGGTCATGTTCTGCGTGCTGGTCTGGTATTCGCGCAAGCCGCGGCCGAGATATGCCGTTTCGGGGCTGTTCGCGCTGCTGTACGGGGTGTTCCGCTTCTTGGTGGAATTCGTGCGCGAGCCCGATGCGCAGCTTGGCTACCTCGCATTCGGCTGGCTGACCATGGGTCAAGTGCTGAGCGCGCCGCTGATCCTGCTGGGTTTGTTCTGGCTGTGGAAGTCACACACGTCAGCAACGCTGCAACCGGCGCTCCCGACCGTGGACGGGGACTCGGCGCGATGAATCCCTGCGCCGGAGGCAGACCATGAAGCAGTACCTTGATCTGCTGCAGAACGTCCTGGAGCACGGCACCGAAAAGGCCGACCGCACCGGAACCGGCACCCGCAGCGTGTTCGGCTGGCAGATGCGTTTCGATCTCGCTGCCGGATTTCCGCTGGTCACCACCAAGAAGCTGCACCTGCGCGCGATCATCCATGAGCTGTTGTGGTTCCTGCAGGGCGCGACCAACATCGCGTACTTGAAGGAACACAAAGTCGGCATCTGGGATGAGTGGGCCGATGCCGATGGCGAACTTGGCCCGGTCTATGGCAAGCAGTGGCGCAGCTGGGAAGGTGCGGAGGGGCGCGAGATCGACCAGATCCGCTGGGTCGTCGACGAGATCAAGCGCAACCCCGATTCGCGCCGGCTGATCGTGAGCGCGTGGAATGTGGCCGACCTCCCGCGCATGGCATTGATGCCATGCCACACGCTGTTCCAGTTCTATGTCGCCGACGGAAAACTGAGTTGCCAGTTGTACCAGCGCAGCGGTGACATTTTCCTCGGGGTGCCCTTCAATATCGCCAGTTATGCGCTGCTGACCCACATGGTGGCGCAGGTATGCGGGCTTGCAGTCGGCGATTTCGTGCATACGCTGGGCGATGCGCATCTGTACTCGAACCACTTCGCACAGGCCCGTGAGCAACTTGCACGCTCGCCGCGCGCGTTGCCGTCGTTGAGGTTGAATCCGGCAGTCGACGACATCTTCGGGTTCAAGTTCGAGGACATCGTGATCGAAGGCTACGATCCGCTGCCGGCGATCAAGGCGCCCGTGGCGGTGTGAGCAGGATTCAATGCAAAGCGGCGCGATGAAGGTGTCGCTGATCGCCGCGCTGGATCGCAACTTCGCGATTGGCAAGGACAACACGCTGCCATGGCATCTGCCCGACGACCTGAAGCGGTTCAAGGCGCTGACCGTGGGCAAGCCTATCCTGATGGGCCGCAAGACCGCGCAGTCGCTGGGGCGCGCATTGCCGGGCCGTTTGAATTTGGTGCTGACCCGCAGCGGTGAGGTGCCATTCGATGGCATGCAGGCGGTTGCCTCGATCGATGAAGCACGACGTGTCACGGAACGGGCGAGCGCTGATGCGTTGTGCGTGATTGGCGGTGGTGAAATCTATGCGCTCACGTTGCCCATCGCTACGCATCTGCACCTGACATTCGTCGATACCGTCGTTCGCGATGCGGATGCGTTCTTCCCGCATTTAGAGCTCAGCCAGTGGTGTGAAACGTTTCGCAAGGCGCATTCGGCCGATGCCCGGCATGCGTTCGCGTTCGAGTTCGTGGACTACGAAACGTAGTCGCGAAACGGGGTCAGGCTGCAGTTTCCTGAGCGAGGGTCTCAGAACGACTTATTGCCATTGGCAGGTAGTCCCTCTGACCCATTTTCGGGTGCTGGTAATTTTTCCACGGCCTTCTCGCGCGATTTGTCACGCCCGTCTCTGCGGCGTTGGTCCTGCGGTTGTTGCGGGCGATTCGGCCTTGGCGGGCGCTGGCGTGGCGTGGGCGCAGCCACGGCGCGTCCAGGTACCTGCACGACATGCAACGTCTCGGCATCCAGTTGCAGGGCGGTCAGCTTGCCGCTCCAGACCGCGCCGGTATCGATCGCGTGCACGCCCTGGCCCACGAACAGGCCCAGTGCGCTCCAATGCCCGCATACGACCTTCAGGTCACGCTGCGCGCGACCCGGCACCGAGTACCACGGGTACAAGCCAGGCGGCTGGCTGCCTGGCTCGCCTTTTTGCTCGAACGCGATGCGTCCACGCGGGCTGCAATAGCGCATGCGGGTGAAGATATTGATGATCGCGCGGTCACGTTCTGGTCCATTCAGGCGTGGCGACCAATCCGGGCCATCGCCGTACATGTTGCGCAGCAGCTTGCGGTAGTTGTCGCCCTGCAAGCGGGTTTCAATCTCGCGCGCGTGGCGTTCTGCCAACTGCGTCGTCCATTTCGGTGCCAGCCCGGCGTGGACCATCATCCAACCGAGTTCGCGGTCGACATGCGCCAACTCGCAGGTGCGCAGCCAGGCCAGCAACTCCGGAGCATCGTCTGCGAAGAGCACGCCCTGCAAATCCGGATTGACCTTGCGCTGGTCATCTTTCGAACGTTCACCGATCGCAAGCAGCGAGAGATCATGGTTGCCCAGGACCACATGGCTGACGTCGCGAAGCGAATGCACCAGACGCAGGGTTTCGATCGACTGCCCGCCGCGATTCACCAAGTCGCCGCAAAACCAGAGCTGGTCGCGCGCCGGGTCGAACTTCAGGGCCTCGATGAGACGTTGCAGGGCGTCGTAGCAGCCCTGCACATCGCCGATGGCGTAGGTGGCCACGTCAGTGCAGCGTGCGAGGGATCGAGAGCGTGAACGGCGCGACGGGCGCTTCGAACGACGTGCCGTCGTCGGC
>JBKJOY010000256.1:0-4137 GCA_046595415.1 Thermomonas sp. | reverse complement strand
CGCCGACACTGATCGGCCATGGCGACCTGTTATGTACCGACGACGACGCCTACCAGCAATTTCGTGCGCAGACCCGCGACCCGCGCTGGCAGTCGCAATTCCTGGCACAGCCACTGGCCGCGCGACTGGCGTTTGCAACGCAGGCGCGCGCCGCGAGCAAGGCACGCTTCGGCGAACTGCAGGCGAATGGCCTGTCGGAAACGATCACCGATGTCAGCCCGGAAACGGTGGCGGGCATCTTCTCGCGCTATGGCATCCGCCGCATGATCCACGGCCATACGCATCGCCCGGCGATCCATGAGGAAGGCAACGATTGCACGCGGATCGTGCTTGGAGACTGGTATCACCAAGGATCGGTGTTACGGGTCGATGCAGACGGATTCCAGTTGGCGGCATTACCCGCCTGAAGAGTTGTCCCGACGGACTTCAACCGCAAGAAATAGCAACGTAACATTTCAGCTCACGTTCATTTCATCTGCGTTCGCTCATCTTCGGGCAATGCCGGCTCCCGGCTATCACCCACGCATTCCAAGGGAATACGAGATGAGCACGTCAAATACACTTCTGCGTGGTCGCGCCATCCTGTTCACCGCCATTGGTTTGACGTTGGCGCTCGCGGGTTGCGCGCCCTCATCGATGACCATGTCAGAACCGATGCCTGCATCCGACGGACCCGCTGCGCAAGGACCCGTCCTGCCCATGCGACAAGATGGAAATGCAACGGCTGGGCGTGATGTCTTCCGCTTTGAGACGTTCGGCAACGAAGGCTTCTGGACCGATGCCGTGCGATTGCCGCAGGGCATGGTGGCGGCCGGGGTGACTCCGCTGAAGGCCTTGCAACTGGGCGTGCAGGTCGACATCGACGCACTGGACGCGGCGACCCAGCACACCTTGATGGATCAGCTGCACGCAGACCCGACCGGGCGCAGTTCAGCGTTGCTCAATGATCCCAGGATGCTGGTCGCGCTGGTGAACGCCAACGCCGTCATCGGCATGCCCGCCAAGGACAGCAACCATGACGGCAAGATCGACGTGGGTCGCGGCGACAAGGCGGGTGCGAGTTGCGCGCTGTGCCACACCATCACAGATGGCGTCGTGTTCAACATGCCTGGTGGCGGATCGATCGGCCATCGCCAGGACGGCAGGACCAACCACAACCTCGACCTCGGAGCGATCTTCGCCAGCGCTGCCAATTCGCGCGCGTTGTATCCGGTGCTCCAGTTGAGCCTGGCAGCGAACGGTGGCAAGACCCTCGGCCGGGCGCCGACCGGACTGACCGTGCAATCCACCGAAGCCGATGTCGATGCCTATCTCTCGAACAAGGACTACTACCCGGTCGGCATGTTCGACGACACCTTCGACGGCAACGGCGATCCGATGCATACCACCCCGCTGTTTCGCCAGGATCTCGCTGCACCATATGACAGTACCGGCGTGATTGCCCAACTGGATAACTTCAGTAACCTGGTCTACACCACGCTCTTCGACCAGACCCAGCTGACCACCAAGGGTGGTCGTGCATTCCTGCACGCGCTGGGCGGTGCAGCCGGCGACGAGATCGCCGACAACTACGTCAAAATCCTTCACGCCACTGGCGTCAAGGGCTATCCCTATGTCAAGGCGTCCGCCCAGGGCAAACCGGGCGAGGAAGCGAACCCGATTGGTCTGCGCGTGAACAACCAGAAGTTGCTTGACATGAATGCCTATCTGGCCGGCTTGCCTGCACCACGGGGTGCGCAGGTCGATGCCAAGATGGCTTCACGCGGCCGAGAGGTATTCCGCACCGCTGGTTGCACTGGTTGCCACAACGTCGATCAGGGGCGACCGGTGCCCACGTTCATTTTGCCGATGAAACAGGTGTTCCCCGGGGACAACCCGGTCACGCTTGCACAACGCATGCCACCGCTGAGTCCAGTGATGAATACGCCTGATTCGATCTTCGACGACAAGATGGCGGTAGTGAACGGCAGCCTGCGGGGTGAACTCCGCGGCATCGCAATGCCATTGCTGCTCGACCTGGCGCGCAAGCCGGTGTTCCTGCACGATAATTCGGTCGGCAGCCTCGACGCATTGCTTAGCGACCGTCGTGGCGCCAGTGCGCCACATCCGTTCTACCTCTCGCCCAGCCAGCGGGCGGACGTGATCGAATTCCTGCGCGGGCTGGATACCGACTCGACGATGGCTGCGGCTCACTGAGCGCGCAACGCGCATGGCACACCCAGGTGGAGCTGCAGCGGGTGGAGAGTTGACCGCCTTGCACTAGCCGCTCTTCCTGTCTCAGGCCTGCTATTTGGCGGCTTCCGCGCAACCCGTGTAATGGGTATCACCGATACTGAAAGTGGAGGTCATGCCGTATTGGTTGTCGGACATGCCTTCACTGCACGCACCAGGATGCACGCTGAGCGAGAACGACCGTCCGTCATTGCTGCCGCGGATATCCACGTCACCTCCTGTGGACTCAGCACGCTGCCCAGTCATGACCGTGCCGCGCTCGTCATCAGGTGTAGTGAGCACCAGCGTGTTGTCCACGACATTGATGTTCCAGAACGGCTCCGTGCCAAACGCACGAAATACTCTTAACGGATCAACCTTCTCCTGTCCGGCAGCGCGTTTGGCCATCGCCGGCATGCTGCTCGGCGCTGAGTTGCTGGCTACCGGCGCAGGTTTTTCTGCAGGCGTGGTGACCGCGCCGGGCACAGGCTGCTGCGTGCATGCGACCAGCAATAACGACAGCGCGGCGATTGCGAACTTCATGTGTGCGTTTCGGAGATCGGGACCAATTCGAGTCTGCAACACGCGTAGGCAACGAACGGTGACTGTTAGTCCGATGCCGCCAGCAATCCTTCCAATTCCTCGATATCAAACCCGGCTTGTTTGCGCGCTTCCATGTTGAATGGCTTGCGCAGGACGCCAGTTGCGTATTCGACCAGCAATTCGCGGAACCTGGCATTTGGCTCGACGCCAGCGCGTTGGCAATACCAGCGGAACCAATGTGAGCCCGCCGCCACGTGCGCGACTTCCTCGCGCAGGATGAGTTCCAGGATGTCAGCGGTGGCGTGATCGCCGAGGCCGCGAAGTTTCACGATCATTCCCGGGGTCACGTCCAGCCCACGCGCTTCCAATACACGCGGCACCAATGCCATCCGTGCAAGGCCATCGCGATCGGTTTTCTCGGCCATTTCCCACAGACCGTTGTGTGCATCGAAATCGCCGTAGTCGTGATCCAGCTCACGCAGGCGCGCACGCAGCATCGAGAAATGGCGCGCCTCATCGTTGGCGACACTCACCCAATCCGCGTAGTACGCATCCGGCATGCCACGGAAGCGATAGACCGCATCCCATGCCAGATCGATCGCATTGAATTCGATATGCGCGACCGCGTGGATGAACGCGGCGCGACCTTCGTTACTACCCAAGCCACGCTTCGGCAGGTCGCGCGGATGCACCAGTCGCGGGGTATGCGGGCGGCCCGGCATGCGGATCGGTTCGGGCATTACCGAGTCTTCGTTGGCAACCAGGTCGCCACGTGCGAACGCAGCGGCAACATCGAACGTCGCGGCGACTTTCGCATCGGGCGACGCGGCATCCAGGCAACGTTTCGCGGCGGAGAACAGGTCGTTCATCGGCAATCACTGCAAACGAACGTCAACTCGCTCGCCGCTGGTTCTTCGCCTCGTCCGAGCGCAGGTGCTCGATCCGCTCGAAATAGCCAGGCTCCACGCCGGTCACGTACTCACCGTTGAAGCAGGAGCTGTCGAATTTGCGGCCGGGGAATTTCGGCCCGGCGACTGCCGCTTCCAGATCCGGCAGGTCCTGGTAGATCAGCCAGTCGCACCCGAGCAGCGTTTCGATTTCGGTTTCACTGCGGTTGTGCGCGATCAGTTCATCGGGCGAGGGCATGTCGATGCCGTAGATGTTCGGGTGCCGCACCGGCGGAGCCGCGGACGCCAGGTACACCTTGCGCGCGCCGGCATCGCGCGCCATCTGCACGATCTGCCGGGAAGTCGTGCCACGCACGATCGAATCATCGACCAGCAGCACGACGCGATTGCGGAATTCCAGCGGAATTGGATTCAACTTGCGCTTGACCGACTTCGCCCGCTCGCCCTGCCCCGGCATGATGAAGGTACGGCCGAC
>JBKJOY010000161.1:0-2655 GCA_046595415.1 Thermomonas sp. | reverse complement strand
GCTCGCACCAGTTGCCCTTGTATCCGGGAACCGGCACCCGCGATGAAATCGGCGACGGCAACATCGTCAACGCCCCACTCCCGCCAGATGCCGGCAGCGCGCTATTTCGGGCGGCATGGAGCCAGCGCTTGCTCCCGGCGGTCGACGCATTCAAGCCGCAACTGCTGCTGATTTCGGCAGGCTTCGATGCGCACCGGCTGGACCCCCTGGCGCAGTTGCAGCTGGACGCGGCGGATTTCTCGTGGATCACCAACGAGCTGGTCGCCCTGGCCAATCGCCATTGTGGCGGCCGCATCGTGTCGACCTTGGAGGGTGGTTACGACCTCACGGCGCTGGCGGAGTCGAGCGTGGCGCATATCGGGGCATTGCTGGGCTGAAAGGTGCGTCCGGAACACGATGGCGGCCTCCAGCCACGTCAAGGGTTTGCCCCCCCGTCGGCGTTCCGGCAAGCTAGCCGTTGGATTACGTCTTCTGGAAACACCGTGCGCCCATCACTGCGTCTGCTGCCGTTGCCCTTGTGCATCGCCTTTTCATTGCAGGCCTACGCCGCAGATGACATGCGTCCGAACTGGGGGCTGTGCCCGGTGCAGGACGTGGTCAAGCCCTTTGCCGAAGCGCAAACGCTGCCGGATGGCGTGAAGATCGACAATGCCAAGGAAGCGACCGACATCGAAGGCGATGCGCTGTCGGGTACCGAAGAGAACCCGGTCTTCAACGGCAACGTGACCCTGCGCCGCGGCAACCAGTTCATGGGCGCCGAGCAGCTCGTCTACGACAAGTCGAAAGAGCAGTACTCCGCCGAGGGCAACATCCGCTACCAGGGCGGCGGCCTGCGGCTGGTCGCCAAGCGCGCGGAAGGCGACCAGGCCAAGGATATGCATACCCTGCACGACATCGATTACCAGCTGTTGGCGCGACGCGGCAATGGCAGCGCCGACAGCATCATGCTGAGTGGCGATCTGGGCGAATTGCATGGCGCCACCTATTCCACGTGCCCGCCGGAGCGGCGCCAGTGGGAGCTGCGCGCGCACGAGATTGATGTGAATACCGATACCGGGATGGCCGTCGCCCATGGCGCGACCTTGGTGGTCGGCAAAATCCCGATCATTTATTTGCCCTGGTTCAAATTCCCCACTGACGAACGCCGTCGTACCGGATTGTTGTTCCCGTCGATCTCCAATTCCAGCCGCAATGGCTTCGACTACCGGCAGCCGATCTACCTGAATCTGGCGCCCAACTACGATGCCACCCTGAACCCGCGACTGATGACCTCGCGCGGTGTGCAACTGGGCGCGCAGTTCCGTTATCTGATCGAAGGCGGCGCGGGAACGGTGGAAGGCAACTGGATGCCGAACGACAGGCTGCGGGATCGTGATCGCAGCCTGTTCCACTACAACGCGTTCCAGAACCTGAGCGAGCACTGGCAGGCCCGCGCCAACCTGAACTGGATCAGCGACTCGCGTTACTACGAAGACTTCAGCAACAGCATCGATGGGCTGGCGCAGTACGCCTCACTGAGCGAGATTGGCGTGTACGGGCGTGGGCAGGGCTGGGACGCTGGCATCACCGCCGACCATTGGCAACTGGCCGACTTCACCCTGACCGAATCGATCCTGCCCTTCAACCGGATGCCGCGTGCGTACGTGCACTGGGAACGTGCGATCGGCGCGGGCTTCGTTGCCGGCGTGGACGCCGAAACGGTGCGCTTCCAGCACCCCAGCTTCGATGGCGGAGCGCGTTTGGACCTGAAACCGTGGATCAGCCTGCCTCTGGAAGGCGACAGCTGGTTCCTGCGGCCGACCGTCGCATTCCGATACACCGGCTACCAGCTTGATGGTGGACTGGCGGAGAGCAATGCCCGCGCGCGGGCAGTTGCAGCGGAAGCAGCCCAGGGACGCATCTGGGACACCGACACCGTCCCCACTTCAGCATGGCAGCCGCTGCTGCGAAGCAGCCCGACGCGCGCGACGCCCATCGTCAGCCTGGATGCGGGCGCCTATTTCGACCGGGATACCACGGTCAAGGGCAAGGATTACCTGCAGACCATCGAGCCGCGGTTGTTCTACCTCAAAGTGCCTTATGCCTACCAAGGCGACATGCCGCTGTTCGATACCCAGCCGCTGACCTTCAGCTGGGGCCAGCTGTTCCGCGACAACCGTTACTCCGGTGCCGATCGCCAGGCCGATGCGAACCAGCTGACCCTTGCGGTCAGCACGCGCATGATCCGCCAGTCCGACGGGCGTGAACGTTTCTCTGCCAGCCTCGGCCAGATCCGCTATTTCGATGAATCCCGCGTGCGTATTCCGGGCGAGCCCATCACCGAGCGGGGCCGCTCCGCATGGGTTGGGGACGCCAACTACGCGCCGACGGATCGCTGGACGTTTGGCGCGTCCTACCAGCGGGATCCCAAGTTCAACCGAACCGACCTGGCCAGCGTGCGTGCCCGGTACCTGCTGCCGGATGATGGCGTGTTCAACCTCGGCTACCGTTACCGTCGTTCGCTGCTGGAGCAGGTAGACCTGTCGTTCCTGTACCCGATCAACCCGTCCTGGAGCATCGTCGGTCGTTACTACTATTCATTGTTCGACAACAAGGCACTGGAAACGGTTGCCGGCTTCCAGTGGGACAGCTGTTGTGTTGCCGTTCGGCTTGTGG
>JBKJOY010000145.1:0-11401 GCA_046595415.1 Thermomonas sp. | reverse complement strand
GTGGACCAAAAGGCAAACAAGCTTTCGGCGAAAGTCGCGGGCTTGTTCCCGCATCTGCCGATGGAGCCGGCGTTTGCGTGGGCGGGGACGTTCGCGGAAACCAAAGACGGCCTGCCCTGGTTTGGGCCACACCAACAGCATGGTCCACGGGTGCTGTTCGCCATGGCTTATGGCGGCAATGGCATCACCTACTCGATGCTGGGAGCGGGCTTGATCCGCGCACTGGTGGAGCGCAGCAAGCACCCGCTCAGCAAACTATTCGGGTTCTCCCGCATGGACTGAGCCGGGTGCTCGGGTCGGATCGGCTAGAATTCCCGTGGTTTGACCACCCGCTTTCCGCGAAATGCCCGCCCGCACCGCCTCAAACGGAGTTCCCAACATGTCGACCCTCGCCTACCGCCGCGTCCTGTTGAAGCTGTCCGGCGAAGCCCTGATGGGCGACGAGGACTACGGCATCGACCCGAAAGTCATCGGTCGTTTGGCACGCGAGGTGATCGAGGCACGTGATGCCGGCGCCGAGATCGCGCTGGTGGTCGGTGGCGGCAACATCTTCCGCGGCGCAGGGCTCGCCGCCAGCGGCATGGACCGGGTGACCGGCGACCAGATGGGCATGCTGGCCACCGTGATCAACGCATTGGCGATGCAGGACGCGCTGGAAAAACTTGGCGCCAAGGCACGGGTCATGAGCGCGCTCAAGATCAATGACGTGTGCGAGGACTACATCCGCCGCCGCGCCATCCGCCACCTCGAGAAAGGCCGCATTGCGATCTTCGCCGCAGGTACCGGCAATCCGTTCTTCACCACGGATTCCGGCGCCGCGCTGCGTGCGATCGAGATTGGCGCCGACCTGCTGGTCAAGGCGACCAAGGTGGACGGCGTGTACGACAAGGATCCGAAGAAGCACGCCGATGCGATCAAACTGGACAACCTGACCTATGACGAGGTCCTGTCGCGCGACTTGCAGGTGATGGACACCGCGGCGTTCGCGCTATGCCGCGATAGCGACCTGCCGCTGCGCATCTTCGACATGAACCAGCCTGGCGTGCTGTTGCGCCTGCTGCGCGGCGAGTCACTGGGCACCTTGGTCCACGGCCGCAACTGATTCGCCCAAGGTAAGAGCGCCTACAGCCCGCCTCGGCCACGAGTCCCGAATGCAGTCACACAACCACCAGCACGACGCCACCCGCGCCTTCGCGTGGGTCACCCTGTTGAACTTGGCCTACACCCTGGTCGAGCTTTGGTATGGCTTCGCCACCGACTCGCTGGCCCTGCTGTCAGATGCGCTGCACAACTTTGGCGATGTACTTGGGCTTGGCCTCGCGTGGTGCGCCGCGGTGCTGGCCAAGCGCGCACCCACCGAGCGCCACACGTACGGCTGGCGGCGAGCAACGCTGTTGTCGCCACTGGCCAACGCGCTGATCCTGGTGGCGTTCTCCGGCGCGCTTGGCTGGGAAGCCATACGCCGCTTCACTGCGCCGCCCGAGGTTCCCGGCATCCCGGTGATGGTGGTCGCCGCCATTGGCATCGTGATCAATCTGGGCGCGGCCTGGTTGGTCCGCGGTGGCCACGCACATGACCTCAACCGGCGCGGCGCGTTCCTGCACTTGATCGCCGACGCCGCGGTATCGCTGGCAGCGGTCCTAGCGGGCGCCGGTATCTGGTTCTTCGGTTGGACGTGGCTGGACCCGGCAACCGCGCTGCTGGTCGCCGTTGTGGTGGCGGTGGGATCGTTCGGCTTGTTGCGCGACGCTTTCAACGCAGCGATGGATGCCGTGCCACGCGGCATCGATCAGCAACGGGTGCATGACTGGCTACTCGGCCAGCAGGGCGTGTCTGCGGTGCATCACTTGCATATCTGGTCGCTGGGGGCGGGCGAGATCGCGATGACCGCGCACATGGTGCGTGCCGACGATTCAGACCATGACGCCTTCATCGACCTGTTGAACGATGGCCTGGACACGGAGTTCGGGATCAACCACCCGACCGTGCAGATCGAGCGCGGCGCCGGATGCGGCCATGACGACCACGACCGCGCGCCGCATGGCGGGCACGGCAGCCACGACGAAGCCGAGCCGCATTCACCCGGCTAGCAGACTCATCCTTGGCGTGCCGCATCGAGCCGTGCAGCATCAAGCCGTGCCGCAACAAGCCGTGCCGCATCCAGCCGCGCATCCCCAGCCACGTGGCCGGGTCGCAGCTGATCCCGGATATAATTCCGGGGTTATCAAAAGACCGTGGAGCCCGCGATGCTGAACGAAATCAAAAGTGACGCCCAAGCCCGCATGGGCAAGAGCATCGAGTCGCTACGCCACAACCTGGTCAAGCTGCGCACAGGCCGTGCGAACACGGCGATCGTCGACCATCTCAAGGTCAACTACTATGGCTCGGACATGCCGCTGTCGCAGGTCGCCAGCGTGCAGATCGGCGATGCGCGCTCGATCATCATCACACCGTGGGAAAAGCAGATGGTAGGACCCGTGGAGAAAGCCATCCTGGCCTCCGATCTCGGCTTGACCCCGACCACCGCTGGCACCGTGATCCGCCTCAACATCCCGGCCCTGACCGAGGAACGCCGCCGTGACCTGACCAAGGTCGTGCACAGTGAAGGCGAGGACGCGAAGATCGCGATCCGCAATATCCGCCGCGATGCCAACAACCAGGTCAAGGAATTGCTGAAAGACAAGCAACTGACCGAGGACGAGGCCAGCCGTGGCGAAGCAGATATCCAGAAGTTGACCGACGCGTCCATCAAGGATGTGGATGATGTGGTCAAAGTGAAAGAAGCCGAGTTGATGGCGGTCTGATGTCGGCTGGCTGCGCTTGCGCTGGCGGCGTCCTCGGCCTGCGCGAAAATCCTCACGTACTGCTTGTACGCTGCGGTTTTCGCGCAGCCCTCCTGCTTGCCAGCCCTTCGCTCGCTCAGCCTCCGCATCTCGCCGCACGCTCACGACGGCCGATTCCTCGGTGCGGGATTGGTTATGTCCATGACTGAATCGGCGCGCATCCCTCGCCATATCGCCATCATCATGGACGGCAATGGGCGCTGGGCGCAGCAACGGCGCCGGCCGCGCATCATCGGCCACCGGGCAGGCGCGCGCGCCGTGCGCAGTTGCGTGGAGTTTTGCCTGCAACACGGTATCGAAGCGCTGACCCTGTTCGCGTTCTCCAGCGAAAACTGGAACCGCCCCCAGGACGAGGTCGGCGGTTTGATGAAGCTGTTCCTCGGCGCCCTGGAGCGCGAAGTGGATGAATTGCATCGGCTTGGCGCGCGCCTGCGTTTCATTGGCGAACGTTCGCGATTCGAAGGCCCGCTGCTCGCCCGCCTTCAGGCCGCCGAGGCCCTGACCGCAGGCAACACGCGCCTGCACTTGAATATCGCTGCGAGCTACGGTGGTCGGCAGGATATTGCCGATGCGGCACGCAGTCTGGCCCGCGATGTTGCCGCCGGACGCTTGCTGCCGGAGCAGATCGACGAAGCCGCGTTGAACGCGCGCGTGGCCCTCGCTGATTTGCCCGCTCCCGATCTGTTCATCCGCACGGGTGGCGAAATCCGGATCAGCAACTTCCTGCTCTGGCAGTTGGCCTACACCGAACTTTGGTTCACCGAGACGTTGTGGCCCGACGTGGATGCCGCCACACTGCAGGGCGCCATCGATGACTATGCGAGGCGCGAACGCCGCTTCGGCTTGACCGGCGCGCAAGTTGCGACCACGGCATCGAAGGAAACCGAATGACCAAAACGCGCCTGCTGGCCGCGCTGATCATGGCGCCCATCGCCATTCTCAGCGTCCTGTTCTTGCCATCGCCCATCCTGGCGGCGCTTTCGGCGTTGATGTTCCTGGCCGCGCTGTGGGAATGGCTGAAACTCGCCGAAGTCGACGACACGCTGGCCCGCACCATCCTGCTGATGCTCAACCTGGCCTTGATGGTGGCGCTGGTCTGGGGCTCACGCTCATCGCAAGGTGGCTCATTCGCCCTGCTGCAACTGGTGGTGGTGATCGGAGTGGTCTGGTGGCTGCTGGCGATGCTGTGGATGAAGCATTACAACTTCGCCTCCGACCACGACAGTCATGCCCGCGTCTTCAAGCTGGCGGCTGGCACGCTGGCTGTGGTGCCGGCGTGGTGCGCACTGGGCCTGATCCACGCCAGCCAACCGAACGGACATCGCTGGCTGCTGCTGGCACTGTTCCTGGTCTGGTCGGCTGATACCGGTGCCTACTTCACAGGGCGGAAATTCGCTGGCAAATGGTTCGGCGGCCGCAAATTGGCGCCACGGATCAGCCCGAACAAGAGCATCGAAGGCTTGCTGGGTGGCCTGTTGCTGGCGTTGGTGGTGGCCATGATCGGCGCGCCGCTGGCGGGCGCCACGGTCGATCAATTGCCCGCCGTTGCGTTGGTGTCCTTGGTTTGCGTGGGTTTTTCAGTCTGTGGCGACCTGTTCGAGAGCATGCTCAAGCGCCATGTCAACGTGAAGGATTCGGGGAACCTGATCCCCGGGCACGGTGGTGTGCTGGATCGCGTGGATAGCGTGCTGGCGGCACTTCCGGTGTTTGCCCTCGGCAAGATATGGCTGGGCTTCTAACGATGCGTCAGGTTGCAGTCCTCGGTGCCACCGGCTCGATTGGCGCCTCCGCGCTGGACGTGATCGCGCAGCATCCAGACCGCCTGCGCGCCAGCGTGCTTGCTGCTGGACGCCAGGTGGATGCGTTGCTTGGCTTGTGCCGAACGCATCACCCGGCGCACGCGGTGATCGCCGATGAGGCGCTATACGGCGTCCTGCGCGATGGCCTCCGCGATGCAGGCTTGGCCACGCAGGCCCATTCCGGCATGCGGGCACTGGATGAGGTCGCCGCCAGCGATGCCTGCGACACGGTTGTCGCAGCCATCGTGGGTGCTGCCGGGCTCTCCTCGACGCTGGCCGCGGCACGCGCGGGCAAGCGTCTGCTGCTGGCCAACAAGGAAGCGCTGGTGCTGGCCGGCGAACTGCTGATGGCGGCGGCGCACCAAGGTGGTGCCACGATCATCCCGATCGACAGCGAGCACAACGCGATCTTCCAATGTCTGTCGGGATGCGCCGATGCAGCGGCCCTGTCAGGGATCACGCTCACCGCTTCCGGTGGCCCGTTCCGGGGCCGCAGCCGCATGCAGCTCGCACAGGTGACACCTGCACAGGCCGTCGCGCATCCGAAGTGGTCGATGGGGCCGAAGATTTCGGTGGATTCCGCCACCCTGATGAACAAGGGGTTGGAAGTCATCGAGGCCCACCACCTGTTCAACGTGCCCGGCGAGCGCATCCACGTGCTGGTGCATCCGCAGTCACTGGTGCATTCCATCGTCGATTTCATCGATGGCAGTTCATTGGCACAGCTCGGCCTGCCAGACATGCGCACGGCATTGGCGGTGGGTTTGGCCTGGCCGCAACGTATGAGTTCAGGCGTCGGGTCCCTGGATTTGCTGAGGGAGGGGGGCCGGCTGGATTTCGAGGCGCCCGACCTGGAAGCATTCCCGTGCCTGGCGCTGGCATTTCGCGCACTTGAGGCCGGCGGCACCGCGACAGCGGTGTTGAATGCGGCCAATGAAGAAGCCGTTTCAGCGTTTCTTCAGGGCCAGATAGGTTTCCTGTCCATCTCCGAAACCGTTGCCGCCACCCTGGATGCCCAGCCCATGCAGCCTGCCGACTCGCTGGACACCCTGCTCGCGGCGGATGCACAGGCACGTCTGCAGGCACGGGCATTGATCCACGGTCGTGCCGGCGCGCAGGTTCGCGCCCACGCATGAGTACGATTGTCGGCTCGCTATGGTGGATGCTGGTGGCGCTGGGCGTGCTGGTCACCTTCCACGAATTCGGCCATTTCTGGGTCGCGCGCCGTTGCGGCGTGCAGGTGCAACGCTTCTCGGTGGGGTTTGGTCGCGCCCTGTGGTCCCGTCGAGGCAAGGACGGCACTGAATACGTGATCGCCGCGCTTCCTTTGGGTGGCTACGTGAAGATGCTGGACGAGCGCGAAGGCGACGTGCCCGATGCGCAGCTGGACCGCGCATTCAACCGCCAGCCGGTGCTGGCCCGCATCGCGATTGTCGCGGCCGGACCTATCGCGAACCTGTTACTGGCGGTTGCCTTGCTCTGGGCCATGCTGGTGATCGGCAGGCCCGACTATGCCGCCGTGGTCGGCAGTGCCACGGGCCTTGCGGCACAGGCCGGCTTGCAGCAAGGCGACATCATCCAGTCCATCGATGGCCGTGACACGCCTACTTGGAGCGAGGCTTCCCTTGCGCTGACCGTGGCGGCCATGGACCGCAAGCCCGCCTCCTTGGCGGTGCGCCATGCCGATGGCGCAGACGCCATCCTGAGATTGGACCTGGATCGCCTGCCCCCGGGTTTCGATGAGCAGCGTGCAGCCGATGCCTCCGGTCTGGTCCCACGCTACCTGCTGCTGCCACCTGTGGTCGGCACGATCCAGGAAGGCACACCGGCTTGGGGCGTGCTGGCCGAAGGTGACCGCATCACCGCAGTCGATGCGCACCCGGTCACCAGTTTCGCGGACATTGCCCCGTTGATTCGCGCCCTTGGGCAACGCGGTGGCCCGGGCATGGTCGAAGTGCAACGCGACAACGAGCGCCTGGCGCTCGAAATCGTGCCTAGCAAGCAAACCAACCCGGACGGCAGCACTGGCTGGCTCCTGGGAATCGGCAATGCCCAAGCTCAGGCGCCACCTCATGATGCCGTGCTGCGGCAAGGCCCCCTTGCCGCGGTACCGGCCGCAATCGGTGAAACCTGGCAGCTGGCCAGTGATTCGCTCGGCATGCTGTGGCGGATGGTCAATGGCAGCGCCTCGGTACGCAATGTCTCCGGGCCAATCAGCATTGCCCAATATGCCAATGCCTCGGCGCAGATGGGGCCAGCCTGGTTCCTGAACTTCCTTGCCCTTCTATCGGTCAGTCTTGCGATCATCAACCTGATGCCGATCCCCGTCTTGGACGGGGGTCACCTGCTGTATTACCTTATCGAGCTGGCCGTCGGCCGCCCATTGGGCGAAAGCGCCATGGTCGCAGGTCAATACCTCGGACTCGCCTTGCTGGCGGGCCTGATGGGACTGGCCTTCTATAACGACATCCTGCATCTGGTGTCGTAGCACAACGCACTCCCCCCGCCGGCCTGGCCGGTGACCACGCAACATGTTCGAACAGGCATGTTTTGCAATCAGGATGTCAAGAATGACCCGACCCATGTCCCGCCGCCTGCTTACCCTCGCACTGATCTCGGCGCTATCGCTGCCGGCTTGGGCACAGTCGACGTTCGCCCCCTTCACGGTCACCGACATCCGCATCGACGGCCTGCAGCGGATCGGCGCCGGCACCGTGTTCACCTATCTGCCGGTCGAACGGGGTGACACCCTCGACCAGGCACGGGCCTCACAAGCGCTGCGCGCCTTGTACAAGACCGGGTTCTTCGACGACGTGAAGTTGGACCACCAAGGCGGCATCCTGGTGGTGACCGTGCTCGAGCGGCCAGCCATCAACAAGCTGACCCTGGTGGGCAACAAGGACCTGAAGTCGGAGGACCTGCTCAAGGGTTTGAAGGATATTGGTCTGGCCGAAGGCGAAACATTCGACCGCCTGAACCTGGATCGCGTCACCCAGGAGTTGAACCGCCAGTACAACAATCGCGGCAAGTACAACGTCAAGATCACGCCAAGCGTGTCCCAGCTTGACCGCAATCGAGTCGACGTCACCTTGACGATCAAGGAAGGCAAGGCTGCGAAGATCCGCCACGTCAACCTGATCGGCAACGAAGCCTTTACGGACAAGCTCATCACCGAGGACTGGGAATCGCATCCCAGCACCTGGCTGAGCTGGTACAAGCGCGATGACCAGTATTCGCGGGAAAAATTGTCGGGCGACATCGAGAAGCTCAATGCCTATTACTTGAACCGCGGTTACATCGACTTCAACCTGGACTCAACCCAGGTCGCGATCAGCCCGGACAAGAAGGATATGTACCTGACTGCCGGCATCACCGAAGGTGAGGTCTACAGCATCTCCGCAGTGACCGTCTCGGGCACGACGATCCTTCCGAAGGAGGATCTGGAGAAGAATGTCGCATTCCTGAAACCCGGCAGCACATTCTCACGCGGTCTGGTTGAAATCGCGACCAATTCCATTGTCGCCAGCCTGAACAATATCGGCTACGCGTTTGCGCAGGTGACCCCGGTTCCGCAAATCAATCGCGACAACCGAACCGTGAGCATCGACTTGCAGGTTCAGCCAGGACCCCGCGTCAACGTCAGGCACATCGTGTTCAAGGGCAATACCCGCACCGCCGACGTGGTCTTGCGTCGCGAAATGCGTCAATTCGAAGGTAGCTGGTATGCGCAGTCCGCGATTGACCGGGGCAAGGTGCGATTGTCGCGACTGGGCTATTTCGAGACGGTCGAAGTCGAAAACGAGCCGGTGGCTGGCAGCGATGACTTGGTCGACGTGGTGTACACGGTCAAGGAAACGACATCCGGCAGTATCTCCGCGGGCGTCGGGTATTCGCAGCTTTCGGGCTTGAATCTTTCATTGTCATTGTCAGAGAACAATTTTCTGGGCAGCGGCGATCGAGTTTCCGTGGCAATCAGCCGAAGTGCCTACCAGAAGCGCTACCAGTTCTCGTTCCTCAATCCGTTCTTTACGGACGAGGGGGTGGCGCTGGGCTACAACATCTCATCAAGTTCGTTCGATTACTCCAATTACAACGCAGCCCAATACTCGACCACCAATAATTCTGCTCAAGTGGTCATGAGTGTGCCACTCAGCGAATCGGATTCGGTATCCCTGCTGTTCGGCATCGACAGCAACAAGATCCTCGCATTCCCCGGGTCTACTCCCCCGCCATTGCTGGATTACATCAGTGCGGTCGGCAGCCGCACCTTCCACTCCTGGAGAGGGCAGCTAGGTTGGGGACGCGACACCCGCAACGATTTCTTCATGCCAACGGCAGGTACCACCCAGAACCTGACCGCCGAAGTCACACTGCCGGGATCAACGGCAGAGTATTACAAGCTGACCTATGACTTCTCCAAATATTGGCGTCTGAACCAAGCCATCGTCCTGCGCTCGGCGATGAACCTGGGTTACGGCGATTCCTACGGCAAGGATTTCACCCGCAACCTGTGCTTTACGGCGCCAACGGTCATTGATACCAATGCGGACAGCATTCCAGACACGGTGGTGCCGGGAGCAGATCCCAGTGTTCCATGCCTGGCCAACTCGCCCGACTTCGACAAGACCGTGGTGGGCAAGGGCCTGCCCTTCTTCGAGAATTTCTACGCCGGCGGCATCGCCTCTTCCGGCAAGGTGCGCGGGTTCATCGACAACACATTGGGGCCCAGCTTTGGACTCAGCACAACCGGTTACCGTCAACCGCTGGGCGGCTCGTTCCTGCTGGCCGGCTCGGTCGAAGCCATCTTCCCGAAGCTGATCGACAGCCCTTCCGCTCGCGTCTCTGCGTTCCTGGACTTCGGCAACGTGTATGACGGCTGGAACAATTTCAAAGCTGGCGATTTGCGGGTCTCCACCGGCATTTCGCTGCTGTGGCGCTCGCCGATGGGGCCTCTGGCGATCAGTTACGCAATCCCGATCCGGAAGCAAGACGGTGACCAGATCGAGCGGTTGCAGTTCACTTTCGGCGGCCAGCTCTGATCCGCGCATGCACGCAGGCGATATCGCATGAGTACGACTGCCGCCACCTTCACGGCGGCTGAACTGGCCGAACGCTTTGGCTTGCGCGTGCACGGTGACGACCAACAAGTCGTCACCGGCGTCGGCACGCTCGGATCAGCCATCCCCGGCCAATTGAGTTTCCTGGCCAACCCGCGCTACCGCAATCAACTGGCCACGACTGATGCCAGCATCGTGGTGGTTCGCGAAGACGAGGCCGTGCACTGCCCGACGACCGCCTTGGTTGCAGCAGATCCCTATGTCACGTTTGCGCGGATCGCGGCATTGTTCGAGGTCAAGCCCGTGCGCGGCGCCGGCATCCACCCGACTGCCGTCGTTGCGGATGATGCCGTCGTGGAGGCAGGTGCCAGCATCGGTCCGCACGTGAGCATCGGTGCGCGCTGCCGTGTTGGTGCAGGCGCAGTGATCGGACCAGGCTGCGTATTGGGCGAGGATTGCGAGGTCGGCGATGACTGCGAACTCGTTGCGCGGGTCACTCTGGTCACCCGCGTGCGCCTTGGCAAACGCGTGTTGATCCACCCCGGCGCGGTGGTCGGCGCGGACGGTTTCGGCATTGCGATGGACCATGGCCATTGGATCAAGGTGCCGCAGCTTGGCGGCGTGCTGATTGGCGATGATTGCGAAATCGGTGCGAACACCACCATCGACCGTGGCGCGCTCGGCGACACCGTGCTGGAGGAGGACGTGCGCCTCGACAACCAGATCCAGGTTGGCCACAACGTCCGCATCGGCGCGCACACCGCGATGGCCGGTTGCTCGGCAGTGGCCGGCAGCGCAAGCATCGGCAAGCATTGCCTGATCGGCGGCGGTGCGGGCGTCCTCGGTCACCTCGAGGTCTGCGACCGCGTCGTCATTACCGCGATGACACTGGTCACCCATTCGATCCGCGAGCCCGGCGAATATTCATCGGGCACCCCATTGATGGACAATCGCAGCTGGCGCAAAAGCGCCGCGCGCTTCAAGCAACTCGACTCGCTCGCCCGGCGCATGCCTGCTGGCGACAAGGAATGACCAACATGTCCGGCCCCGTCACGCTTCCCGTTTGCATCAATGAAATCCAGCGGCTACTTCCGCATCGCTATCCGTTCCTGCTGGTGGACCGCGTGGTTGAGCTGGAACCTAACAAACGAATCCTGGCCTACAAGCACGTCTCCATCAACGAGCCGTTCTTCCAGGGGCATTTTCCGGGTCGTGCAGTCATGCCTGGAGTTCTTGTGGTGGAAGCGATGGCGCAAGCCGGCGGTTTGCTGACGCAACTGTCCAAGCAAGCGGATGACGACCCGGAGCAGGCGTTCTATCTGGTCAAGGTGGACAACGCGAGGTTCAGCCGGATGGTGGTGCCGGGCGATCGGCTGGACCTCGATGTCGTGCTGAAACGGCAAATCCGCAACATGGCGCAATACATCGGCATCGCCCGCGTCGATGGCGAGCAGGTCGCGTGCGCGGAAATCCTCTGCGCCGCAGCGCGCTGAGCATCGGCAGCATAGCGATGACGATGTCGCCGCCCTTGGTCCATCCGACCGCGGTCATCGACCCCGGCGCGACGCTTGGCGCAGGCGTGCACGTGGGTGCCTTCGTGGTGATCGGTGCCGAGGTGGAGATCGGCGACGGCACCCGCATCGGCCCGCATTGCGTGATCCACGGCCCGACCAGAATCGGCCGCGACAACGTATTCCACGGC
>JBKJOY010000133.1:0-4459 GCA_046595415.1 Thermomonas sp. | reverse complement strand
CGGACGACCTGCCGTTGAAGTCGAAGGATGAAGCGCTGACACTGGCATCGATTATCGAAAAAGAAACCGGGATTGCCGAAGAGCGTCCTGCGATTGCCGGCCTGTTCGTACGCAGGTTGAAGATCGGCATGCGTCTGCAAACGGATCCCACCGTGATCTACGGGATGGGCAGCGCGTATGCCGGCAATATCCGCCGCAGCGACCTCACCACCGACACGCCCTACAACACCTATACCCGCGACGGCTTGCCACCGACGCCGATCGCGATGCCGGGCGTGGCCGCATTGCGTGCGACCACGCATCCGGCGGACGGGGATGCGTTGTATTTCGTTGCCATCGGCGATGGTAGTGGCCGCCACGTGTTCACCCGTTCGCTGGCCGAGCACCAGGACGCCGTACGCGACTATCTGCAACGGTATCGTGCGCAGCAACAGGTGGCACCGAAGTGATGCCATCCGCATTGGTCGTTGAGCCACGCTTGATCACGCTGGAAGGTGGCGAGGGCGTCGGCAAGAGCACCGTGCTTGCAGCGTTGCGCGATGCGCTGCTGGCCGATGGCTGCGAAGTGGTCAGCACGCGCGAACCCGGTGGCACGCCCTTGGCCGAGCGCATCCGCGAGTTGTTGCTGGATCCGTCGCACGAAGCTGCATCACCGAATACCGAATTGTTGTTGATGTTCGCGTCGCGCGCGCAGCATGTCGCCGAGTGCATCTTGCCTGCTTTGAGGCGCGGAGCCTGGGTGATCAGTGATCGCTTCACCGATTCCAGCCATGCATACCAAGGCGCTGGCCGAGGTCTGGATGGCGAATTGATCGAGGCGCTTGAACAGCACGTCGTCGGCATCGAGCCAGGCCTGACGCTGTTGCTGGACCTTGGCATCGCCCATGGCCGCGAACGTACCCGTGGCCGCGACTTGTTACCGGATCGCATCGAACGCGAGCGCGATGAATTCTTCGAACGCGTGCGCGGCGGATTCCTTGCGCGTGCCGCCGAACACCCAAGGCGGTTCCGGGTCATCGATGCCAGCCCTCCTGCAAACGTGGTCGCGAACGCGGCGGTCGCTGCGCTCAGTCGTTATCGCGAGGGCTTGGCGTGAGCTTCTTGCCTGCGTTGAGTCCATGGCAGCAACGCGCCTACCAGCATGCGGTCTCGGCGCTGGTCGGCGGGCAATTGGGTCACGCGACCTTGATCGTCGGACCGCAGCATCTTGGCAAGCGGTTGCTGGCCGAACACCTCGCACGACGCGTGTTGTGCTTGTCGCGGGGCACGGACGGCGAAGCCTGTGGCAGTTGCCGAAGCTGCATCTTGTTCGCATCGCGTTCGCAATACGACCCGCTGGAAACACGCCCTGACAGCACGCCTTCGCAGCCGTGGGGACACAGCGCGCATCCCGACCTGGTGTTCATCGGCTACGAGATCAACCAGAAAACCGGCAAGCCGCGCGCCGAGCTTGTCATCGAACAGGTGCGTTCGTTGTCGGAGAAACTCACGCTGACGCCGCGCATGGGCGAGACGATGGTGGCGATTGTCGATCCTGCCGACGCGATCAATTACAACGCATTCAACGCCTTGCTGAAGACGCTCGAAGAGCCGCAGCCGGGTCGATACCTGTGGTTGCTGTCGAGTAATCCGTCGCGGTTGCCGGCGACGATTCGCAGCCGTTGCCAGCGCTTGGAATTGCGCCTGCCGCCGCATGCGGAAGCGCTGGAGTGGTTACGCGCGCGCGGACATGCCGCAAGCACTGCCGATGAGGCGCTGGACGCCGCGCGCGGACACCCGGGACTTGCCGATGCATGGATTGCCAATGACGGCATGGCCCTGCGCCGCAGCGTGTACAAGGATGCCGAAGCATTGCAGAGCGGGCAGGCTGCGGCGGTGGAGCTCGCCCAGCGTTGGGTGGCAGACGGACGCGCAGACGAGCGGCTACGCCATTTGGCCGACCTCGCCCTGCATGAGGCGTCAGGCTTGACCGATCCTGCCCGAACCCGCACGCTGGCTGCGCGTTTCGACGCTGCCAATCGCACGCGCAACTTGCTGCGCACCACGGTGCGGGCGGATCTCGCGGTGGCAGAGACATTGCTGGGGTGGTGCAAATGAAGGGGACGGCATGAGCGGACCAACAGGCGCAGGTGGCGCACGGCAGGGCATCCTGTCGCTGGTAGTGAAGGACAAGGGCGCGCTCTACGGCGCCTACATGCCCTACATCAAGCAGGGCGGCATCTTCGTGCCGACCACGCGCCGTTATTTCATCGGCGATGAAGTGTTCCTGTTGCTGACGCTGCCGGATTCGTCCGAACGCCTGCCAGTGGCCGGCAAGGTGTGCTGGGTCACCCCAACGGGCGCGCAGGGCAACCGGGTCGCAGGCATCGGCGTGCAGTTTTCCGATACCGCGGAAGGCGAGCAGGTGCGTGGAAAGATCGAGACCACGTTAGCCGGCACCATGGGGTCGGATCAGCCAACCCAGACCATGTGAGTTGAGCAAGCAAAACCGGGAAAACCGGAAAACCGGGGTCGGTAAACCGGGGTCAGAGTCGAGTTTCGTTTCAAGAAGGTCGTCTCTCAGCCCGGTTTTTGAAGTTGATCTTATTTCGTCTCAGCTGATCACTTCGGCATCCGCACGCAGCGCAGGTGAATCCCAGCCCGGGCGGGGTGCAAAGCGGTCGCCATGCGTGGCTTGAAGGGCCTGCAATCGCGCAAGCAGGACCTCTGCACCGGTCTCGCGGATGTACTGGATCGGGCCTCCACGGAATGGGGCGAAGCCAGTGCCGAAAATTACCCCGGCATCCAGCAGTTCTGCATCAGCAACCACACCATCGTGCAGGCAGGCCACGGCTTCGTTGAGCAGCGGCAGGATCAGCCGATCTTCGAGGTCGGCCGGTGCCTTGTAGTCCGCGGGCATCTCGGGCTTTTGCGCCTTGCCGTTTTCCCAGCGATAAAGACCCTGGTTGTCCTTCTTGCCGCGCTTGCCCGGTTCCGGCGGCGTTTGCAGCGCAGCAGGGATCGGCAAGCCGAGGAACGGGGCGAGCTCGGCGCCAACGCCTGACGCCACGTCCAGACCCACGGTGTCGACCAGTTCGATCGGCCCCATCGGCATGCCGAACCTGACCGCGGCCTTGTCGATGGCAGGCCCTGGAACACCTTCGGCATACGCGGTCATCGCTTCCAGCATGTACGGGAACAGCACGCGGTTGACCAGGAAGCCGGGCGTGCCGGCGACCGGCACCGGCAGTTTGTCGAGTTGCTTGCAGAACGCGGCCAGCCGCTGCTGGGTCTCCGGGGCCATGCCATCGTGGTGGATGATTTCCACCAGCGGCATCAGCGCGACCGGGTTGAAATAGTGCAGGCCTGCGAACTGCGCTGGACGCGCGATGTGCCCACGAAGATCCGTGAGCGGGATCGACGAAGTATTGGTGGTCAGCAGTGCGTCGGCCTTCAGCAGCGGCTCGACGCTCGCATACAGCTCGCGCTTTGCTTGCGCCTGTTCGACGATCGCCTCGATCACCAGGTCGGCATCGGCGATACCGTTGCCGGCCAGGTCGCCCTTCAATCGCGCGGACACTGCGGGGCGTTTCGCCTCGTCTTTCACCCGCTTGGTGAATAGTTCCTGCGAACGCGTGAGCGCGGCATCGATGAAGCGCTGTTCGCGATCCTGCAGGGTGACTTCGAAACCCTTGTAAGCGGCCCACGCGGCGATGTCGCCGCCCATCACGCCTGCGCCGACCACGTGCACCTTGTTGATGCCGGAGTCCTTGCCGCCGACAGCCTTCAGCCGTTCCTGCAGGAAGAACACGCGGATCAGGTTCTTCGCGGTCGAGCTGCCGGCCAGCTTCACGACGGCCTTTTTCTCAGCTGCGATGCGCGCCTGTACGCCGCTGCCGCCGCTGCGTTTCCATGCGTCGATCAATGCATACGGTGCCGGGTAATGGGCCTTGGGCGCCTTGCGCGCAACCTGCTTGATCAACATTGGCGCCAGGATCTGGCGTGCCGCCCACGAATTGGTCAGCCAGCCCGTCGCACGTTGCTTGAATGGTCGTTGCGACCCGCGCTTGAGCATGTCGAGCGCGGCGTCCCGCAGCATTGCCGGTTCGACCACTTTATCGACCAGTCCAATCGCGCGAGCGGAGGTAGCCGAGAGCGTGCGCCCGGTCAGCATCATGTCGAACGCGGCCGGCGCGCCGATGAGCCCTGGCAGGCGGGCGCTGCCGCCCCAGCCCGGGAAAATGCCAAGCTTGATCTCGGGCAGCCCGATCCGCGCATCGCTTGCAGCCACGCGGTAGCGGCAGGCCAGCGCGATCTCGGTGCCGCCGCCCATGCAAAAGCCCTGAATCGCGGCGACCGTGGGGCAGGGCAGTTCGGCGAGCCGCTGGAATGCCTGTTGGCCAAGCTGGATGAAGTCCCCGACTTGCCCGCGCTGGTCGAGCGCCTGCAATGATTTGAGATCAGCGCCGGCGGCGAAGGC
>JBKJOY010000083.1:0-13565 GCA_046595415.1 Thermomonas sp. | reverse complement strand
GTGGGAGCTCTGTCAGGCGAACTGTTGCATCGGCGCAGCCTGGGCGGCTCTGATCTGGGCGATGCCGCGAAAATCGGGCTGGGTACCTGGCTGGGCATCCTGTTTGGCGTGGGGCTCAAGCTCGGGCTGGCATTCGCGATGCTCGGGTTGTTCGCCTTGGCGTGGTGGCTGTAGCGCAGGCAGACGCTGCGGATTTCACGCGATCCTGAACGACCTTCGTTCAGGCTGTGCGCTCATAACCCGCCTGCTGCGCGGGACCGCATCGGAATCTACAAGAATGCCTATCCGCTGGAGCCGCCGCAAAATGACCTGGACTATCGTCATCACGATCCTGTTGACCCTGCTGGCAGCTGTGCTGGCGATGAATTTCAAGACGCCCGAAAAGACCCTGGAACGCAAGATCGAACATCGCTATGGCGTTGCAGACCCGCAGTTCGAGCGTGAAATGGGCGTACTGCTCGGTCCCGGGATCGTGCCGGGCAACAGGGTCACCGACCTCGAGAATGGCGCGGAGATTTTCCCGGCGATGCTGGACGCGATCCGCGCTGCACGCAGCACGATTACCCTGGAAACCTACATCTACTGGTCCGGCGATGTCGGCCGGCGCATGGCGGATGCATTGGAAGAACGCGCACGGGCCGGGGTCAAGGTCAAGCTGATGATCGACTGGGCGGGCAGCATCAAGATGGACGATGCAATGCTGGACGAGATGAAAAAGGCAGGCATTGATGTCCGGCAGTACCGCCCGTTGAAGTGGTACAACCTTGGTCGCCTGAATAACCGAACCCACCGGAAGTTGCTGGTGGTGGATGGGCATGTCGGCTTCACCGGCGGAGTCGGCATCGCTGACCTGTGGGAAGGCAATGCGCAGGATCCGGATCATTGGCGCGACTTGCACTTCCGTATCGAAGGTCCGGTGGTCGCGCAGATCCAGGCGGCCTTCAACGACAACTGGATCAAGACCACCGGCGAAGTGCTCAATGGCGAGGCGTATTTCCCGGCATTGCAGCCCGTTGGGGACATGGATGCGCACATGTTCGTGGCATCGCCTGCCAGCGGCAGCGAAAGCATGCACTTGATGTACTTGATGACGATCGCTGCCGCGCAGCACACGATCGACCTGGAAGCCGCCTACTTCGTCCCCGACGAGCTGATCATCAAGGCCTTGGTGGCCGCCCGCCACCGTGGCGTGGAGGTGCGGGTGATCGTGCCGGGCAAGCACATCGACTCCGACACCGTGCGTCTTGCGTCCAAAGCCGCATGGGGCGACTTGCTGTTGGCCGGCGTTACCATCCACGAATACCAGCCGACGATGATGCACAACAAATTGCTGGTCGTGGACGGATTGATGACCTCGGTCGGCTCGACCAATTTCGACGTGCGCTCGTTCCGGCTCAACGACGAAGCCAGTCTGAATGTCTACGATGCGGACTTCGCGACGCGCATGACCGCAGTCTTCAATGAAGATCTCAAGGCCACCAAGGCCTATGACTACGCCACCTGGAAGCAGCGCCCGCTGAAGGAAAAGCTGGTGGAGAAATTCATCCTGCCATTCAAATCGCAACTTTGACCCACGCAACGACCCGCTCGTTGTTGATGTTGGCGCTGCCTGCGGGAGACCTGTCTGATCGCTTCGGCGCAGCAGTGCTGAAGGTGCAGGCAAAACTGCTGGCGCTGGCTGCGGGTGCTCCGTTGCTGGTGGTCGCTCTGCTGATTGTGCTGGGTTCGATCTGGCTGGGCGGTCTGTTGTCGCGCCGTCTGCATGTGCTGACTCGACTCAGCGAGCGCAATCCGTATATCGATGGCTTGCTGCGTGGGCTCGTGAAGGCTCTGACGGTCATGGCCGGCGTGCTGGTGGCACTCGACCTGTTGGGCGCCTCTTCACTGGTCGGCGCCGTGCTGGGGTCAGCCGGCGTGATCGGCTTGGTACTTGGTTTTGCATTCAAGGATATCGCCGAGAATTACGTGGCTGGCGTGTTGCTCAGCCTGCGCAATCCGTTTTCGCCAGGCGACACCGTGCGAGTCGACGGCAATGAGGGCAAGGTGGTTGCCCTGACCTCGCGCGCCACGGTATTGATGACTGCTGACGGCAACCACCTCATGCTGCCGAATGGACTGGTGTTCAAGTCGGTGCTGCTCAACTTCAGCCGCAACCCCAAACGTCGCTTCGAATTCGTGTTGGAACTCCGCGCGAATGCATCCCTGCACGGGGCGTTGGATACCGGCATCACCGCACTGAAAGCGATGCCGGCCGTGTTGCAGGATCCACCACCTGCGGGTTTGATCCTCGAACTGCCGGCGGCTGGCGCGACCGTGCAGTTCTCTGGGTGGATTGACCAGACCCGCAACGACCTCGCGAAGTCACGCAGCGAGGCGCTGCGCCAAGTGTGGAAAGCACTGAATGTCGTTGGGATGTCGGCGGCCGAGCAGGTCATGCGCGTCAAGCTGGAACGCGGCGATGGTGCACTGGATGCAATCAGCCACGAAGCCGACACCACGCGCGACACATCGGTTGACCACACGCTGGATGCGCAACTGGGGCAGGCCCGCAGCGAAGAACGCACAAGTGATTTGCTCAAGCACGCGCCGCTCGGAGGCGCTCACTCGCCGTAGAGCAACCAGCGCCGGGCCTGAGCCTCCAGGCTGAAGGCACGCACTTTGATGCCGCGTTCCATGCACAGGATTTCGCCAAACTCCGCGCCCTCGATGTCGTCCCGCAACTCCACGAACGCGACACGCAGCGCGGAGACGGAAAGTTTGGAGATCGCGTCAATCACGATTTCCAGTGCCGCCGAGTCGACGGTGGAGCGCAGATCCTCGACGACCAGCAGCTTCGTGGCGCCGGTGGTTTCGCATTCCGCTGCCAGCATTTTCCACATCGCAAGCGAGACTTCCAGCGAATCGGTACCGTCGAACACATAGCCACGCAGGTAGTCCGGATGCTGGTCGTAACAGATTCGGAATCCGGGACCCGGCACCACCCAGGTAGTGCTCACGCAAGCACCAACGGAATGCGGGCCGCTGAATCCGCGATCCTGGCCTTCCACTCGCGCGGCCCCGTTTCGTGCACCGACGTGCCGAGCGAATCGACCGCAACGGTGACCGGCATGTCCTGCACGCTGAATTCGTAGATCGCTTCCATGCCGAGGTCGGCAAACCCCACGACCTTGGCCGCCTTGATCGCCTTCGACACCAGATAAGCCGCACCACCGACTGCCATCAGGTAGGCGGAGCCATGCCGGCGAATCGCATCGATCGCAACCGGGCCACGCTCGGCCTTGCCGACCATGCCCAATAAGCCGGTCTGTTCCAGTATTTGTTCCGTGAATTTGTCCATGCGCGTCGCGGTGGTCGGACCGGCGGGACCCACGACTTCGTCGCGCACCGGATCAACCGGTCCAACGTAGTAGATGAAGCGGCCACGCAGGTCGACGGGCAACGCCTCGCCCTTGTCCAGCATGCCGACGATGCGCTTGTGCGCGGCATCGCGGCCGGTCAGCAACTTGCCGTTGAGCAGCAACGTCTCGCCCGGCTTCCAGCTCGCGAGATCGTCTTTCGTGAGCGTATCCAAGTCGACCCGGCGGCCTTTGGAGGCGTCGTAGGTCAGCTTCGGCCAGTCTTCCAATGATGGCGGGTCCAACATCACCGGTCCGCTGCCATCCAGGGTGAAATGCGCATGCCGGGTCGCCGCGCAGTTCGGGATCATCGCCACTGGCAGGTTCGCGGCATGCGTCGGGTAATCCTTGACCTTGACGTCCAGCACGGTGGTCAGCCCGCCCAGTCCCTGCGCGCCGATGCCGAGCGCATTGACCTTGTCGTAGAGTTCAAGCCGCAATTCTTCGGCGCGGTTCGAAGCGCCGCGCGCCTGCAGCTCGGTGATGTCGATCGCCTCCATCAGCGATTCCTTGGCAAGCAGCATCGCCTTTTCCGCCGTGCCGCCAATGCCAATGCCGAGCATGCCCGGCGGGCACCAGCCGGCGCCCATCGTGGGCACGGTCTTCAGCACCCAGTCGACGATGGAATCCGACGGATTGAGCATCGCGAACTTCGACTTGGCCTCGCTGCCACCACCCTTGGCCGCCACGATCACATCGACCGTGTTGCCCGGCACCACCTTGACGTTGACCACGCCCGGCGTGTTGTCCTTGGTGTTGATGCGCTTGCCTGCCGGATCCGCCAAGACACTGGCACGCAGTTTGTTGTCGGGATGATTGTAGGCGCGGCGTACACCCTCCTGGATCATGTCTTCCACGCCCATGGTCGCGTCGTCCCAACGCACGCCCATGCCGATTTCCAGGAACACGGTCACGATCCCGGTGTCTTGGCAGATCGGTCGATGGCCTTCGGCGCACATCCGCGAATTGATCAGGATTTGCGCAATCGCATCCTTCGCGGCCGGCGATTGCTCGCGCTCGTAGGCCGCCGCAAGACTGCGGATGTAATCGACCGGGTGGTAGTAGCTGATGTACTGGAGTGCGTCGGCGACCGACTGGATCAGGTCTTCTTGCTTGATGGCGGTCACGAATTGGGCTGGCTGGACTCGGGGAAGCCCAATAATAACGCCATGGTCTTTTCAGCAGGCCTCGGGTAGCGCAGGATGGGAACCTGACCCATCAGCTTGACCAAACACTTCGACCAGACACTTCGATCAACCCAGGGGAAGAGGCTCATGAGTGACAACGACGCATCCACGCGGTTCGATGGCTTTGGCGGCGCACTGAACGACATCCGCTTGCTGCTGACCGACCTGCTTGGTATGGGCAAGCCCGATCCTGAAAAGCACATGGTGATCGAGGTGTTCTTCGGCCTGATGGGCTACCTGGCCAAGGCAGACCGGCTGGTCAGCAGCCATGAGTCCAACCTTGCCAATTCACTCATGGATGAGATCGACCTGTCGCTGGCTGCACGCCGCATCGCAATGGAGTCTTTCGACCGCGGCATGCGCAAGGACATCCATGTCGATGCCGAACTGCTGCGCTTCACCGACGTGCACAAGGCTGGCTCAGCAGAAGCCCAGCGCTTGCATGAAGTGTTGGTGCGCCTGGTCGCGTCGGATGGCCGGCTGAGTCCAAGCGAATACGAGTTGATGCAACAGGTCGGCAAAGACCTCGGCGTCCCGGACGCGGCCCTGGATGCCAAGTTGACGCAATACACGCTCAAGCGCTGAAAGCGCGCGCCATCCGTGCTGCCGGACAGGCAGCACGGACTTGCAAGACCTGGACCTCGTGATCCCGTGCGTGACGCTTCTGCCGGGATGACGAAGTGCCCATTCACACCTATTGCGTAGGTGGATCGCTCACAATCGGGTTGATGCCACCGCCCCTCCCCGCCAATCAGATGAACATGCGCCAGCGCTTCAGCGCGATGCGCAATATCGCGCCGTTCATGCGCGAGATCTGGGCCACCAGCAAGGGCATGACGGTCGCATCGATCAGCATCCGCCTGATCCGTGCGTTCCTTCCCATCGCCACGCTCTACATCGGCAAACTGATCATTGATGAAGCAGTGCGCCTGCTCGGACTGGGCGTTGCGCATGAACTCAGCGACGCCTGGCAGTCGGGGCAACTCAACCATCTGCTGGTCTTGCTGGGTCTGGAATTCGCTTTGGCGATCGGCGCGGACCTGCTCGGTCGCCTGGTCAGTTATGTCGATACCCTGCTGTCCGAACTGTTCACCAACGCCACCAGCATCCGCCTGATGGAGCATGCGGCGACGCTGGACCTCGAGGATTTCGAGGACGCCGACCTGCAGGACAAGCTGGATCGCGCCCGTCGCCAGACGATGGGGCGGATGAACCTGCTGAGCCAGTTGTTCGGACAGGCGCAGGACATGATCACGGTCATCAGTTTTGCCATCGGACTGCTGGCTTACGCGCCTTGGTTGATGTTGTTGCTGGCAGTCGCGCTGATCCCTGCGTTCGTCGGTGAATCGCATTTCAACGCGCTCAACTACGCGCTGAATTTCCAATGGACGCCGGAGCGGCGCCAGCTCGAGTACCTGCGGCAGATGGGCGCCAGCGTGGAAACGGCGAAAGAGGTCAAGATCTTCAACCTCAATCGCTACTTCATCGAGCGCTTCCGCTTCCTGTCCGACAAGTTCTACGCAGGCAACCGGGTACTGGCAGGCAAGCGCGCGCTGTGGGGCACATTGCTGGCCGCGCTTGGCACATTGGGCTACTACATCGCCTATGCCTACATCGCATGGCGCACGGTGCGCGGCGATTTCAGCATCGGTGACCTGACGTTCCTGGCCGGCAGCTTCCGCCGCCTGCGCCAGTTGCTGGAAAGCCTGCTGAGTGGCTTCTCACAAGTCGCCAGCCAGGCGCTGTATCTCGATGACCTGTATTCGTTCTTCGAGATCCAGGCGGACATCCGCAGTGAACCGAATGCGCTCCCGATCCCGTCGCCGATTCGCAGCGGCTTCGTGTTCGACAACGTCGGCTTCCGCTACGAAGGCGCGGAGAATTGGGCGCTGCGAGGCCTGAGCTTCGAATTGCATGCCGGCGAAGTGCTGGCACTGGTCGGTGAAAACGGGGCGGGCAAGACCACCTTGGTGAAGCTGCTCGCGCGCCTCTACGATCCGGATGAAGGCCGCATCCTGCTGGATGGCCACGACCTCAAGGACTACGACCTGGACGATCTGCGCGCCAACATCGGGGTGATTTTCCAGGATTTCGTGCGCTATCACCTGACCGCTGCGGAGAATATCGGCGTCGGCCAGATCGATGCGATGGAAGACCGTTCGCGTATCGAACTGGCCGCACGGCGCGGCATGGCCGATGAAGTCATTGATGGCTTGCCGAAAGGCTTCGACCAGATCATCGGCCGTCGCTTCAAGGACGGCGTGGACCTGTCTGGTGGCCAGTGGCAAAAGATCGCGATTGCCCGCGCCTACATGCGCGATGCGCAAGTGATGATTCTCGATGAGCCGACCGCAGCGCTGGATGCGCGCAGCGAATTCGAGGTGTTCGAGCGCTTCAAAGAACTGTCCGACAACAAGACCGCGGTGCTGATTTCGCACCGTTTTTCCAGCGTGCGCATGGCCGACCGCATCCTGGTGCTGGCCGATGGCAAAGTGGAGGCCAGCGGAACCCATGGGCAATTGATGGCACAAGGTGGACGCTACGCCGAACTCTTCGAATTGCAGGCAGCGGGCTATCGCTGAAGAAGAACCGATGAAGGAGCTGGGACAATGCGCTTGATGCTTGGTCTGATGTTGTGTGTGGGCAGTCCGTTTGCGTTGTACGCGTGCGCACAGCAAACCTCGCCAGCGGTAATCACGTCGCCGAAAGGACAGGCTCAAACCGCGTCCGGCGCTACCGACGTGCACGTGGTCGCCTCCGGCTTGGAGCATCCGTGGTCGGTCGCGCTACTACCCGATGGCGGATTCCTGGTGACCGAGCGCCCGGGTCGTTTGCGCCGCATCGATGCGGACGGCACATTGCAGCCTGCACTTCGCGGCCTGCCCAGCGTCTACGCCGAAGGCCAGGGCGGCTTGCTCGACGTGGTGCTGGATCCCGGCTTTGCGAGCAACCAGCGCATCTGGCTCAGCTTCGCTGAACCGGGTAAGGGCGGCACCGCCGGCACTGCGGTGGCCACGGCGACGCTTGGCGATGGCGTAGTGACCGAGGTGCAGGTGATGTATCGGCAACTGCCCAAGCTCGAAGGGCCTAACCACTTCGGTTCGCGCATTGCCTTCGATGGCAAAGGCCATGTCTTCATCAGCCAGGGCGAGCGCAACCAGAAGGATCTCGCGCAGGATCTCGAGATGCTGCAAGGCAAGCTGATCCGGCTGAATATCGATGGCACCCAGCCAGATGACAACCCCTTCGCGGCTGGCCCCGGCGTACGCAAGGCGATCTGGAGTTACGGTCATCGCAACATGCAGTCACTGGCGATCGATCCACGCACCGGCACCTTGTGGGAAGGGGAACATGGCCCGCGCGGCGGCGACGAGATCAACCTTCCAGCTGCCGGCAAGAACTACGGTTGGCCGATCATCAGCAATGGCATGGACTACGCGACAAATCGCCCATACCCGCAAACCATCGGCATCGCGGCGCCCGGCATGGAATCGCCGCATCATGTCTGGCAAAAATCGCCCGGGATCAGCGGCATGGCATTTCTCGTCGGGCATCCCGACAACGCCTGGAACAACAGCCTGTTCATCGGCGCGCTGGCCGACCGCAACCTGATTCGCCTGGATCTGGATGGTGACCGCATCGTCGGCGAAGAACGGCTGTTGGCGAACCTCGGCAAGCGGATCCGCGATGTACGCGTGGGCCCGCAGGGTGAGGTCTACGTGCTGACCGATGACGACCGCGGCCAGCTCCTTCGATTGCAGGCGCCGACTGCCGTAAAATGACCGACTGACCCCCAAAGCAACACTCCAAGCGCATGGCCTCCCCCTTCGGCACCGAGACGGTGCTCGACGTTCGTCACTGGACGGACGCGTACTTCAGTTTCACCACGACCCGCGACGACGGCTTCCGTTTCGACAACGGCCAGTTCGTCATGATCGGGCTGGAGGTGGAGCAGCCTGATGGCACGCGCAAACCACTGATGCGCGCGTATTCCATCGCCAGCGCGAACTGGGAGGAACAGCTTGAGTTTTTCAGCATCAAGGTGGCCGATGGGCCGTTGACCTCACGCCTGCAGCACATCCAGCCGGGTGATTCGATCCTGATCGGCCGCAAGCCGACCGGCACCTTGCTGATCTCCGACCTGCATCCGGGCCGCAACCTGTATCTACTGAGTACCGGCACCGGGTTGGCGCCATGGCTTGGCGTGATCAAGGATCCCGAGACCTACGAGCGCTTCGACAACGTGATCCTGTGCCACGGCGTGCGTGGCGCCGATGACCTGGCCTACCGTGATTACATCGAACGCGAATTGCCCCACCACGAATTCCTCGGCGAAGCGATCCGCGACAAGTTGCACTACTACCCGGCGGTCTCGCGCGAGGACTTCGTGCATGCGGGCCGCAACCACCGTGGCCGCATCACCGAACAGCTCGCCAACGGGCACATCGCCGATGTACTGGGCTTGCCGGCGCTGGACGCGGCGCAGGACCGCGCGATGATTTGCGGCAGTCCGCAGATGCTGGCCGACCTGCGCGCTATCCTGGATGCACGCGGCTTCAGCGCGGCACCACGGATCGGCACGCCCGGCGAATACGTGTTCGAGCGCGCCTTCGTCGAAAAATAGGCTGTAGGCGGCACGAGGCTGCCGGTTGCACCGCTGGTGTGACGTTTTCGAGCGTGCCTTCTTCGAGAAGTAAATCGCAAAGCGATCAGGCCGCCGCGCTCCGCAGCGCTTCGCGATGGCGTCGACTGCAAGGCACTTCGCTGCCATCGCGCATGACGATGCGGGCATCACCGGTGTCCATCGGCTGGATTTCGGCGACGCAGTCCAGATTGACGATGTGGCTGCGATGCACGCGCACGAATTTGGCAGGATCGAGCTGGGTTTCGATCACGGCCATGGTCGAGCGCAACGGATAGGCGCGACCGCGCACATGCAGGTTCATGTAGTTGCCGGAAGCCTGCAGCCATTCGACTTCGTTGGCATTGACCAGAAATTCCTTGCCCAGTTTGCGCACCAGGAAACGCTCCGGGCGCTGCACGGGCTCATTCGCGGGCAAGTCGTCGGCCGGCGCCAGCACGCTCGCTTCGCCCTGCAATCGCAGCAGGAACCATCGGTAGATCTCGATGATGACCACCGCACTGAAATAGCTGCGGATGTCCTTGACGTATTCGTAACCGAACTCACGCGGCCATGCGCCGAACTCGTAGTGCGCACCTTGCATGGTGTAGACCAGCTTGCGCATCGCGACCATCCCGGCGACGTGCAGCACTGACCAGACCACGCTGCCCAGCATGTGCAGGGGCAATACACGACGCCAGTGTTGCAACCGAACCGGCACGCGCCGCGTGTACCAGACCAATAGCGGCACCAACAGCAGGATCATGAGACCACTGCTCCACTCCCAGACCGCCGGCTCCCACGCGTCGAAATGCAGACCAGCACGCTGGATATCCATCAACGCCGTCGCGGAATTGCCGATCGCCGAGACCACGAACGCGGCTACCCAGAAGCCGATTTCTGCCGTGCGTCGAAAAGGCTGGTAGCGCTCCCAACCGCTCGTGGGCGGGGGCGTGGTCAATGGCTGCATCCGCGCATTTTCCCCCAATTCGCTTTCGCGTGGTTGGGGTCGCAATCTTTCACCGGTGCGCCGATGTATCAGCTCATGCCATGACGCAGCCACAGTGACGCATCGGTTTCATCGCCGAACACACGCGCATCGAAGCCCTGTTCGCGTGCCAAAATTTCGCCGTGTTCGACTTCGGGGATCTGCTGGGCATGCGCCTCTACATAGGCGACGCGCACACCTTCGAAACCCAGCCCGACCATGGCCTGCACGAACTCCGCCAACTGCTCGGGCGGTGGCGGGTCGCCTTCCATGTCGTCCACCACCAGCAGGCTGCGCGGGCGGTCGCGGCGGACCTCCTCGGCCAGCGCCATCCAGTAAGCCAGTGTCGTTTCCAGGGTGCCGTTGACCCCGGTCACATGGGCGCGCAAGAGACTTCCATGCCGCTGGTATTCGATCCGGAAAGAAGCCGGCGCGCTCATGACGCCAATGCTTTCTCGATGTCGGCGGCGAGCGAGGCAGGCTTGTCGGTCGGTGCATAGCGCTTGATCACCTGGCCATCGCGGCCAACGAGGAACTTGGTGAAGTTCCACTTGATGCCGTCGAAACCAAGCAATCCGCCCTTCTCGTCCTTCAGCCATTTCCACAGTGGATGCGCGTTCACGCCGTTGACTTCGACCTTGGCGAACATCGGAAAGCCCACGTCATAGGTCAGCGAGCAGAAATTGCGGATCTCTTCCGCGTTGCCCGGCTCCTGATGACCGAACTGGTCGCACGGGAATCCCAATACGACCAATCCTTGTTGCCCGTACTCACGCCACAATGCTTCCAACCCGGTGTATTGGGGCGTGAACCCGCATTTGCTGGCCACGTTGACGATCAGCATGACCTTGCCTCGGTAGTCGGCCAGCGGCTGCGGGCTACCGTCCAGTGCTGAAGCGTCGAAATCGTAGGCGGTGGTGGCCATGCGGATATCCTGGGACTTGGGGGAAGCCTGAGTGTGAGCGCAATTGTTCGAGCCCGCGCACCAAATCCAGCTTGCTCGAACGCGGTCGCCCAGTCAGACCTGACCGGGCTTGGAGATTTGCTTCACCACTTCCGCAGTGGCGTCATCCTTGCCTGCCAGCGACAGGTCCGCAATGGCGGCGACACCGGCAAGCTTGCCATCACCGTCGACGACGATCAGCCTGCGGATCTTGTGGGCCTCCATGACGCAGGTAGCGTCATGCAGGCTGGTATCGCTGGAAACCGTCTGCACGGGTGAGGTCATCGCATCGACGGCGCAACATGCACCAGCGTCCTTGCCAGTCGCGACAATCCGCACCGCGATGTCACGGTCGGTCACAGATCCAACCGGGCAGCCAGCCTCGTCAACCACCGGGATCATCCCGCAATCATTGTCAATCATCATCTGGGCCACCTGCTGCAAAGGCGTGGACTTGGTGCAGCAGCACGGATTGGCGGTCATGACACTGGTGACATCGGCCATCACGGGAACTCCTTCTGGTGTAGGGATCTTGAGTATTGCCATGGGGCAGTCGGGATGATGTGAACCCCCTGCCTTTCGTCACACGCTCCTTCGCTTCGGCTGAGATAGGCTTGACGGTTAATGATCCCGACATACTGAGGTTACCGATGAAATACCCGATTTCGTGCGCGCTGGCGCTTGCCGTTTCCACTGCCCTGGCCGGCTGCGTGACCACGACGCCACCTGATGCGACGTCAACGATGGAGAACCCGATGCCTGCTGACAGCTTCGCCTCGAACCCGTTCGCAGCGCCCAGTCCGCTGCCGCTGAATTACCCGCAATTCGACCAGATCAAGGACGCTGATTTCGCGCCGGCCTTCGAACATGGCATCGCCGAGCAGCGCCACGAGATCGATGCGATCGCGGCCAATCCTCAGCCCGCGAGCTTCGACAACACGATCCTGGCGATGGAGCGCAGCGGCCAGTTACTGGGTCGCGCCCTCTATGTGTTCGGCAATCTGACCGGTGCCAACACCAACGCCACCCTCGACAAGCTGGACGCCGAATATTCGCCGAAGTTCGCTGCTGCGCGCGACGCGATCTACCTCAATCCGGTACTGTTCCAGCGCTTCAAGAAGCTCTACGACGGCCGTGCCACCCTGGGCCTGGATGCCGAGGGCCTACGCCTGGTCGAGCGCTACTACACTGACTTCGTGCGTGCTGGCGCCAACCTCGATCCGGCGCAAAAACAACGCGTCAAGGCGATCAATGGCGAACTGGCGACGCTGCAGACGACCTTCAACCAGGATGTGCTCGCGGAGGTCAATGACTCGGCGATCGTCGTCGACAGTCGGATGGATCTCGCCGGCCTGAGTGACGAACAAATCCAGGTGCTGGCCGACAATGCCAAGTCCAAGGGACTGGAGGGCAAATACCGGATCGCCCTGCTCAATACCACCGGCCAGCCAATGGAGGCCCAACTCGACAATCGCGCGTTGCGCGAGCGCATCTATCGCGCCTCCATCAACCGCGGTAGCCGCGGCAACCAATGGGATACGCGCGACATCGTCTCCAAGGTGACCAAGTTGCGCGCGGAGCGTGCCGCGATCATGGGCTTCCCGAACTATGCCGCCTTCGCCGTGGCGGAGGAAACTGCGAAGACGCCGGAGGCGATCAACGCGATGCTGGTGAAACTCGCCCCACCCGCGGTGGCGAATGCCCGCCGCGAAGGCGCCACGCTGCAAAAGATGATCGACAAGGAACAGAAGGCCAAGGGCCAGCCGAGCTTCAGCCTGCAACCGTGGGACTGGGCCTATTACACGGAAAAAGTGCGCGCCGCGCAGTACAACTTCGACGAGTCCCAGCTCAAACCCTACTTGCAGCTGGACAGCGTGCTGGAGAACGGTGTGTTCTTCGCCGCGCATAAACTCTACGGCCTCGATTTCAAGCGTCGCACCGATCTGCCGGTGTATGAGCCGGACGTACGCGTGTATGAAGTGTTCAATGCCGATGGTTCGACGCTGGCACTGGTGATCGTGGATCCCTACGCCCGTGCATCCAAGCGCGGCGGCGCATGGATGAGTTCCTACGTCGACCAATCCGACCTGCTCGGCAACAAGCCGGTGGTCGCGCTGCATCTGAATGTCACCAAGCCCAGCGCCGGCAAGCCGGCGTTGATGACATGGGATGACGTCAACACCTCGTTCCATGAATTCGGCCATGTGCTGCACGGCATGTTCTCGAACGTGAAATACCCGTATTTCAGCGGCACCAACGTGCCGCGCGACTTCGTCGAATTTCCGTCCCAGGTCAACGAGATGTGGGCGGACTGGCCTGAGGTGCTGGCCAACTATGCCAAGCATTGGCAGACCGGTGAGCCGATGCCGAAGGCGCTGCTCGACAAGGTCTTGGCCAGCTCAAAATTCAACCAGGGCTTCACCACCACCGA